>JAYUFP010000603.1:0-4756 GCA_043738665.1 Isosphaeraceae bacterium | reverse complement strand
AGGGGCGGGACAATTCCCGTTGCTGCACGGCGATCAGGTTCCGCCCTTTCAGGGCTGAACTCTTTCGTCTTGTCTCGTCACCCGGGGCGATGCCCCGGACTGTCCTGTGCCGCCCCTTCAGGGCGAAGACCACTCCGCCAGAATCCGTTGGCGCACCCGGCTGGGCTAGTGAAAAGTTGGTGTTGACCGGACTGGAGAGATGGTGTTGAGGCGCGTGTTTTTGTGGCGCGGAATGGGATGACGACGCGAGCGGCCGATCCTTTTCCCCCCCTTGTGAAGGGGGGGTTAGGGAGGGTGGGGCGTGCGACTGGGCAGTCGAAACGACGACCCGTCTCGCGAAACGGAGCGGAATGACCCTTGTGAAGACCGGGCTTACGAGTTGTTCCATTGCCACCCCCCCTAACCCCCTTCGCGAAGGGGGAGAAAAAAGGGCGCGACGGATCGGGGAGGAACTCAAAACATCGTCAACACCAACTTTTCAACGGCCTAGCCTCGCACTCCCGAAGGCGTCGAAATCACGAGAATTAAACGGCCGTGCGAGTTGAAAGAATTGCGATTCGCGCATGGGACACTCGCGGATAAGATCCGTAATGATGGAATCCCGTCTTGTTCAAGGATGAACCGACATGAGCCTGACACAACCCCGCCAAGACGCAACGGGACCAAAGCGCGCCGAGGAGATTCTTCGACCCTCCGAAGTCTTTGTCGCCCCGACAAAGACTTCGGGAGAATTGACCCGACACGCCGAAGCCTTGGCCCATTGGATCCGGAACGGACCCAAAGTCTATCGCAATCTATCGATTGCTCTGGCGGCGGCGATGGTCGTGCTCTCGGTCTCGCCGATCGCGAACAACATTCTGGGTTACTGGAACAAAGATTACGATTTGTGGTTCATAGTCGGTTGGTACTACCGCCACGACGGCGTTATCTACCCCTCAGACGACCGCCCATTCCCGTTCATGTATCCGCCCACATCCGCGGTGCTGATGGCGGTCATCAGTTACCTCGGCAAGGGACTCTTCGTCCCCGCGCTTTTACTGATCCAGTCAGGGGCGTGGATCGGCAGTATCATGCTGTCGGTTCGTCTCGCGACGGGCAAAGCGTTGAGGCAAGACCCACTGCTTTACCTCGTCCCCACGCTCTGCGTGATTCCGTGTGTTCACGACATGTATTTGCTCGGCCAGCCGAACTTGCTCTTGCTCTGCCTGATGCTTGCGGCGTTCGTCGGCCTGCGGGAAAAAAGGCCCTGGCCGGCGGGCACGTTGATCGGGTTGGCGGCGGCCATCAAGGCCTTTCCGGTCATGGCGATAGGTTA
This sequence comes from Isosphaeraceae bacterium, assembly GCA_043738665.1. GTDB lineage: Bacteria > Planctomycetota > Planctomycetia > Isosphaerales > Isosphaeraceae > JAYUFP01. Next base: position 3,441 of record JAYUFP010000603.1, on the reverse strand, counting down.
CCTGATATGGCGACGCCAATGGAAAGCGACCGCGGCCCTTCTGATCTCGATGGCCGTGTTCCTACTCGTCCTTCCCTTGCCGTTCCGGGGACCCGCGCAGACCTGGAAAGATATGACGCTCTGGACCAACGGCATGCTCCTGAAGTACGACGAAGGGACGATCGCCCAGCGCCCGGAACGATGCTACAGCTTCAAGAACCAGTCGATCGTTGCCGTGACGAACCGTTTGCTCCGTGACATCCCCGCAAACGGCGAGGCCAAAGACAACTGGTACGTGAACGTCGCCTCGCTCGATTTCAAATCCGTGAACAAGATCCTCGTGGGCTCGGCACTGATCTTTGGACTGTTCTTCGTCGCCGTCATGCCCCCGACGCGACTCCGTTCGGGCAAGACCGACGCCGGCGAGATGGCGATGCTCCTGCTCTTGATCCTGGCGTTCTCCCCGTTCGCGTTTAACTACTTCTACGTCTGGTTCCTCTACCCGCTCACGGTCCTGATGGCACGCTGGAACGACGCGGTGGTAGGCTCACGTGAGCGGGCCGTCCTCAAGGTCGGGTTGCTCACGGCGCTCGCGATCTACGGCGCGTCGATCGTCTCGGTGAAGGTCACCCAGGCGTACGGTAACTTGTTGTTGGCGGACCTGATTCTGCTGGGTTTGTTCGGTTGGTGGCTCGTGAATGAGCGGCGCGTCACGGCGAAGTCCGCTCCCGCGACGGCCTGACCGCTCCCGATCAACCCCGGTTGTCGTCGCTCATGAGATCCTGGATCGACCTCAAGATCTCGGTATGCCGCATGGTTCGCGACGACGCGGGCTGTCCGGCTTTTTCGCGGATGTCGATCAGGTTCGCCTCACAGAAGGGGCACTCGACGATCTCGATGTGGAACTTCAGGTAATCGCTGAGGTCGGGGTCGAGGACTTCCAGAAGGTAACTGCCGAGCTGCTGACGGCTCGGGCAAGTCAAGCGGTTTCGCTTCCAGATCGCGCCGAGGGTGTGGAGGTTCGGGTCTCCTCGGTTCTGACGGACGTCTTCGAGCCTGGCTTTCAGCTCGGCGGAATCGCGCAGGGCTTTCTCGACGCGGGCGAGGTCTTCGGCGGGCAGGGCATCGGCCAGGTAAGACCGTAAAGTCTCGTCGTCGATGATCGGTTCGCTCATGGGTGACGATCGCCTCAACGTGTCGGTCACATGTCGCCGAGGTTTTCCAGGCTCAGGCCGGCACGCTTCGCCATGTCTTTGAGGCGGGCGACGGTCTGAAACTTGTAACTGGCGACGGCCTGCTCGGTCAAGTCGAGGTACTTGGCGACGTCCTTGTTCGCCCACCCCTTCACGATCAGAAGTTCCAGGCAGCGGAGCCGGTCGTAATCGCCGCGGGCGAGCCACTCGCGAACGAGCTGGCCGAGGGCCTCGGTGAGGAGCCGTTCTTCGGCTTTCCGTCGTTCGTCGCCGCGGGCGATGCTCGACGCGGGGCGTCCGTCACCGGCGACTTCGTCGAGCGGTCGGCCATGATCGTCCGAACCGAACTGGTCGATCGGCCGTCGGCCTTGTTTGCGAAGGTGGTCGGTCAGCTTGTGGGCGGCGATCGAGAAGAGATAGGCCTCGATGTCGCGCTTCTGGTCGTAGTGGGGCAGGCTCGTGTAGAAGCCGATGAAGGTTTCCTGCACGACGTCTTCGCTGGCGGCCCGGTCGCGGAGGCGGCTGTCGACGAAGGCGCGAAGGCGTCCCTCGTACTTCTCGATGAGTTGCCGCCACGCCTGGGCGTCGCCGGAGCGGACTTGCCGGACCAGTAGTGCCTCGCCGTCGGTGGTGGCCATCGTTGGTTTCAGGCTCGCCCTTGGTGTCCGGTCTGAGACGAAGGCACGTCGTCAGTTCAGACCCGACATCAATGAATTGTAAACTCTGAACCGACTGTTTGCCTATCCCGCGCCCGAAGTCCGACGTTCAAAACCATTCATGAGCGGGCGAGGCGACCGGTTTGGCCTCGGGATCGGTCTCGGTGGTGGTTTCGGCCTCCGGTTGCAAGGATCGACGATAGGCACGAAGGCATGTATATCCCACCGGGGGAAGGATGATCATCAGCGAAATCCAGATGAGTTTGTCGAACCGGCCGGGGAACGAATCTTCGTGCAAACCCATCAATCTCACCAACTCTTCCCGCCAGGCGCGGAAGAATAGCAGCGCAAGGAGTGCCAAGGTGAGCATGACCGGGAGTTCGGTGTTGTGCGACGCGAGGGTCATGAAAACCAGCGCCGAAAGGCCGCAAACCGCTACCGCAGGCCAGAACCGAAGCCTCGAAAGCGCTTCGTCGAGAAATTCCCAACCCGTCGGGCCGATCGCCCGACCGAGCGTTGGGCTTGTGCCTTCGCTCGGACTTACGAAACGCGTGACCACCACCAAGGCCAGCAACGGTACGGCAAGGCAGCACGTCGCCAGCGCGAAGAATTCGAGCATTACGAGGCCCCTTTTTCTGAAGGTGAAGTGCCGGACGAGGAACCGGAGGACATCGCGTTTCAAGGGAAAAACCCGGTGTCAAAGCAGGCACCGGGTTTCCTGTTCAGACCATCGCCGGTCCGTGCGTGACTTAGGTGAGCATCTGATAGATCACCGTACCCGCGACGCCGACTCCCGCGGCGGCGGCGAGGCGGAGACGATTCGTGTAGTAGCCTTTGGTCGCCTCGTCCGCGCGAATATACCCGGAGAGTGTGCTCAGGCAAATCAGGACGAAGGCGAGAAGGCCGCCCAGGGTCGCGAGGCGCTTCACGGCCTGTTCGTGACGGTGGCTTGACACGATCTGGTCACGCGTCGAGGGCGAAAAGTCGATGAGCATCGTCGCCTGGTACATCGTGCCGTAATCGCGTTCCACGGGGACGACCTTGGTCTCGCGGATCATGCCGTTGACGAAGCGGGTCGGCACGTTCCAGTCACGAGGAACCTGCGATTCGAGTAAACCGCGCAGCTTCAGCAAAAGCTGGGCGCGGGCGTCGTTCACGGCTCGCTCCTCGGTCGCCGAGAGCCTGCCGGCGACGACCAACGGCTTTTCCTCGGGCACGGCCGCAGGCGCGGGTCGCTCGCCGGCAGCAATGTCTGGCGACTTCGGAGGCTGTCGGACCAGGATCGACCGAGGAAGTTTCGGGCCTTTCGGAGCCTTCGGTGGTTGCGGGGGTCGAGGGGCCTCAATGCGGGCCTCGGTCACCCGAGAGCCGGGAACGATCGCCACGGGCAGGCCGTCGGCAGGCGCGAGGAGTTCCTCGTCGTTATCGTCTTTGCGGTCGCTATCGACCGGCTTGCGACTGGCGACGTGAACCACGCCTTTTTCATCGATCGTGACGTATCGTTCGTCATTGAGCTCAAGGACGTAGACCTTTTCGCCCTTCGCCGACTGATCGGCCGAAGCGAGCGTCCGAACGGTCATCTTGGTCCGCACCGGCGCCGCGGGAGCCGGACC
>JAYUFP010000602.1:0-4757 GCA_043738665.1 Isosphaeraceae bacterium | reverse complement strand
CCGCCGCCGCGCCGTCTTTCCGAGGATCGGAACCGCCCGTCAAGACCCCGCGCTCGACGTCGATTCGGATCGCCTGATATCCGCCGAATCCCCCGCGTGACGTGGTGAGTTTGTGGCCCTTGGCTTCAAGCGCTTTTCTCACGTCGTCCGAGAAGCCGGATTCGAGGGCGACCTGACCGCCGTCCTTGGCGCGTTCGCCGGTGGGTTCGGACGAGCCGAGATGGCGGAACCTCGCTGCGTCCCCGGCCTCCTGAACGTCCATGCCGAAATCGATCAAGTTGCAGACCATCTGGGCATGTCCTTGCGCCTGCATATCTCCTCCCATCAGGCCGAAGCTCAGCCAGGGCCGGCCGTCCTTGGTGATGAAGCCGGGGATGATCGTGTGGAAGGGCCGTTTGTGAGGTTCGAGGCGGTTGGCGTGCGACTCGTCAAGGGCGAACAGGCAGCCGCGATTCTGGAGCGCGAACCCGAGGTTGCCGGGGACGTGGTAGGAACCGAACCCGTGGAAATTGCTCTGGATCAGGCTTACGCAGTTGCGGTCCTTATCGACGACGGTGAGGTAAATCGTGTCGGCCTCCGCAGGCTCACCGTGTGAAGGACGCTCGTTGGCCTTGTCTTTCTTGATCAGGCTCGCGCGAGACTTCGCGTAGTCTTTCGAGATCAACCGGTCGACGGGCACCTTGGCGAAATCCATGTCGGCATAAAACTTGGCGCGATCTTCGTAGGCGAGTTTCTTGGCCTCGACCATCAGGTGAAGGGCGTCGGCGGAGCCGAAACCCATCGATTTCAGGTCGTAGGGTTCGAGATAATTGAGCATCTGAAGGGTGGCGATGCCCTGGCCGTTGGGGGGAAGCTCCCAGACGTCATAGCCTCGATAGTTCGTTGAGACGGGATCGACCCGGGTCGTCTCGTGGTCGGAGAAGTCTTTCAGCGAAAACAGGCCGCCGTTGCTTTTGGAGTAGGCGACGATCGACTCGGCGATCGGCCCTTTGTAGAACGCTTTGGAACCGCCTTGGGCGATGAGCTTCAGGCTGTGGGCCAACCCCGGATTTCCGAAAACGTCGCCGGTGGCGGGCGCTTTGCCTCCGGGCAAGAAGCAAGCGGCGGAGGTCGGAAGTTTGGCGAGTTCGGGCTGTGCGCCCTTCCAATCCGCGGCAATGATCTCGCTGACGGGAAAGCCCTCCGACGCGTACTCGATCGCCGGAGCGAGCACATCGGCCATGGTCTTGGAGCCGAACTCATTGAGGAGCGTCTCCCACCCGTCGACGCACCCCGGGACCGACCAGCTCAACGGCCCGTGCGTTGGGATGCTCGTCAAACCCTTCCGGCGGAAATACTCAAGGGTCGCCGCATGAGGTGCGCGGCCGCTCGCGTTGAGCCCGTGGAGCTTCTTCTCTTCGGCGTCCCAGACGATCGCGAACAGGTCGCCGCCGATCCCGCACGACATCGGCTCGACCACGCCGAGGACCGCGTTCGCGGCGATGGCGGCGTCGATCGCGTTGCCCCCCTCCCGCAAGATCCGGATCGCCGCGGCCGTGGCCAGAGGTTGACTCGTCGCGGCCATCCCATTCCGCGCGACGACTGCCGACCGCGTCTTATGAAGGGGGCCGCTCGGCCGATCGCCGGCGAAGACCCGGAGCGGGTTCGCGAGCAGCCAGAAGCCGAGAGCGAACAGGGTAAGACTCAGGCAGGGTACGCCGGTCCGGGATGTCATCGACGGGTCCTTCGAAGGTTGGCGGTGTTTGAGAATCTCAAACGTACCGACGGCTCGCTTGACGGTCGATGGCCTCGCGCGAAGGAAGCGAGTCTTGCGCCCCGTGAATCGTCACGGCGAGGGCCCCGGCCGCGTTGGCCCAACTCGCCGCCTCAAACAGAGACTTCCCCTCGGCGAGCGCGACGGCGAGGGCTCCGGAGAACGCGTCTCCCGCGGCAACCGTGTCGACGGCGAGAACCCGGTGGGCAGGGAGCTTTCGAACCTCGCCGCTTTCAAGGAAGAGGCAGCCTTCCGACCCGAGTGTGACGACGACGTTTCGAACGGGGAGTTCGCGAGCCGCACGAACAAGCCCGTCCTCACTCGCCGTGGAGATGCCTGTCAGGAGTTCAAGCTCGCCGCGGTTGGGCGTGACGACATCGACGTATTTAAGAATCGTCTCATCGACACGATCCGAAGGGACCGGAGCGGGGTTGAGAACGACTTTCAACGTTTTCCCGCGAGCCCGTCCCACCATCGCCTTCACGGCGTCGATCGGAACTTCGATCCCCGCGATCAGGAGCACGGCGTGGTCGTCGAAAAGGGATTCGGGCAATCGCTCAATGTCGACCGAGGAAAGCTCGGCATTGGCTCCCGAACCGACCCCGATCATGTTTTCTCCCCGGTCGCCTACGAATATGAGCGCGACACCGGACGGAACACCGGGACAGATTCGCGAATGCTTCGCGTCGATCCCCTCACGCTCAAACAGGGCGAGGGCACGTTTGCCGAAGGTGTCGTCACCGACAGAGGTGATAAAGGTCACCTGGGCGCCCGCCCTGGCGGCGGCGACGGCCTGGTTGGCCCCTTTCCCACCCGGACCGGTCAGGAGCGTTCCGCCCAGCACGGTCTCCCCGGACCCGGGAAGGCGGGAAAGGTGGAGGGTCAGGTCCGTGTTCGTGGAACCGAGCACCAAGACGCGTGCCATTCCCAACGCTCCCTGCCGAGTGCGTATCGGAGTGACGCAAGTCCGCACGATCGGCCAGGGAGATTCTGCCGTACCACGGCCGTCGGTGCTACAGGTAATCGTCTCGGACGGGATGGAACACGTCGAGAGCGACGGATCGCTCTTCCAATGTCACCACGCGATGGACCACTCCTCCGGGGATTTTCCAGGCGTCTCCCGGGGTGAGGATGCGAGTCACGCCGTCGATCGTGAATTCGAGCCGTCCGGAGACGAGCAACCCCATTTGCTCGTGGGGATGCGAATGTTCTTGGACGACGGAATGAGGCTCCAGAGTCACGACCGAGAGCATCAGCCCGCTCGTGGCGTTGGTCACGATCTCCACCCCGGGAAAAATCTGATGATGCGAGCCGACCCCTGCCGGAATGAAGTAAGTGTCGGCGGCCCGCGGCGGATTCGGTGGACTCATCGGAGGCGTCCGTAGGTGGTTCCGACGAATTCGCCCGTGATCGTGAGAAACTGCTCACGAGACATGTTCAAGACGTTGCCGAGCACGTCGTCGAGCTTATCTCCCCCTTCGAGCATCCCTTGAACAAAGGCCGGCACGACGCGACGGTCGGCGGTATTCATCCACTCGAAGATTGCGAAGCCGACCGCGCGGACTTCCTGAGTCTTGGCTTGGTCACCGAGAGCCTCGGTGGCCTTTGATGGCCAACCGCGCTGAAAGAGCCCGTGGGCGACGCTCCGGATCGCGTTGACACTCGCGGAACGCGGTTCGGAGCGTGACGCCATGAAGGCTCCCAGCCCCAAGCTAACCCATCGCGGCGGCTTTCCGGCCTTTTCGGCGGTCCCGATCACGAAATTTTCAGAGAGCAAGGCGGCCAGACTCGTTTCGCCTGAGGATGCCGAATCGTCCCCCTTCTTGCCGCGCCCCGCTTTCTTCGGAGTCGGCGATGCCGCGGGCTCGTCGCGACCATGCAACGGGTCGATCACCGCGACGTAGGGTTGAGGAATCGTCATCCTCGCGGTTCCGACGTCCCCCTCTTCGATGTCTCGGCTTTCGAGGGCTCGGACGAACTCGACGTAGGTCTGGGCGTTTGGGAGAACAAATAGAGTGGCCTTTTCTCCCCACTCGACCGACTTGGGGCCAAGAAGCGCGCGGACCTGGGCGTACTGGGCCTCGACCGCTTTCGAAGCCCCAGCGGCCCGATCTTTCGAGAGCGTCGAAAACATCAGGAAATGGCTGCTCGAAGTGACTTCGGGCTTCGCCTTGCTCGCCTTCTTCCAGCGCTCCAGTCCGGAGGCTTCGACCCGCTTATCGCGCTGATCGGCGGGTAACTTGGCGAGTTCCGCCTTCCGGAGATCCTCGGGGCTCGCGGCGTACTTCTCCATCGAAGCCTTGGGGTCGATCCCCGCGTCAAGGATCGCGCCCGCCTTCACCCAAGCCTCGATCTTCGCGATCGCCGCGTCGGAGAGGTTGCGGTTCGCCCCTTGCGGCATCTTGGGAGTTTCCTCTCCCTTGATGCGAAGCACGAGGTGACTTTCCTCAAGGTTGCCCCCGACGATCACCTTGTGGTCGGGCGTGCCGGCCATCATCTTTTCGAAGGTCGTCAGTTCGAGCTTCGTGCGTTTCTGCGAGCCGTTATGACAGCCGACACAGTTCGCGACGAGGATGGGTGCGACGTCTCTGGAGAATTTTAAAGGCTCCGAACCGGCGGCAGGTGTTGTCGGCTCCGGCGCTTCCGCCTTGGGGACGGGCTTGCGAACGCCTTTTTTCTTCTTAGGAGTCTTCTGCTTGACCAGAGCGACCCGGGTCTTTCTTGGCGACCCGCCGTCCGAGAGCCCCGGCTCGATCGCCAGGGCCGCGACGCAGGTCGCCGTCAACAGAGTCGTCACCGCCAAGACCCGAACCAGGAACGATCGCTCCATGTCCCGACTCCTCCGACCACACGACTTGCACGGGTGGATGCTACGATTGTCGCGAGAATCGCAACATGACGCAAGAGCGATTAGGCGCGCCAACGTATTCCTGCGCCAACGGATTCCGGCACCGTTCGCTCCAGACTTGGTGGATGCCGAAAAAAGGTGTCAGGAACCGTTTCC
>JAYUFP010000601.1:0-4761 GCA_043738665.1 Isosphaeraceae bacterium | reverse complement strand
TCGAGAAAGGCACGCGTGGCGAGTGGATTCGGGGCGCGATCGCGATCGGCGACGTCAGCGGCAAGGGGATGCCCGCGGCGCTCTTGATGGCGAGCTTCGGCTCGGAGGTCCGTCATCTGGTTCGAACCGGGGTTTCTCCCGAAGCGGTGGCCGACGCGCTCAACGCCGCGTTCCTCGACGTCGACCTCCCTGCCCGGTTCATCACCTTCGTTCTAGTCATGCTCGACGTCCGGACGCACACACTGACGATGGCCAACGCGGGACATATCTGCCCGATGATTCGCCGCAAGAACGGGACCGTCGAACTGCTGGGAGACGAGGTGGCGGGAAGGCCGATCGGTATCGAAGGCCCGGACACCTATCGTTCGTTCGCGTCCCGACTGGAACCTGGCGACGTCCTGGTCCTCTTCACCGACGGAGCGACCGACGCGCAGAACCCCGCGGAGAAGTATTACACGCTCCGGGGCGTACAGACCCTTTTGGAGTCCACAGGAGGGAACGCGGCGAATGTCGGCGCCGCGCTCTTGCAATCGGTCCGGACCCACGCCGAAGGCCGGGCGTTCGGAGACGACATCGCGGTGGTCTGTTTCGGTAGGGACGTTTGAGGGAATGACGGAAGTGGAGACGATCGGTCGTCACCGATTTTTTCATCGCCATCCGCCATTCCCCATCCGCCATTCATTTCCCGCGTCTCAGGAAAAAGGCCCCCAGACCCGCCCACGTGATCGCCAGGGGGATCGCGAACGAGGGGTTCCAGTTTCCCGCCAGTACCGACCGGTTCGTCGAACGGCGGAGGTATTCGTTGACTTCCCTCGTGTAGTCTCGCACGGCGTTGAGGACGGGGGTATTCGGCTCCTGATGCGTGCCGTACATCGACTGCCACTGCGCGACGACGATCGAACCTCCCTCGTAGACGAACGGGGAGACGAGCATGACCATCATCAGAAACATCACCATCGGCGCCCGCGATCTCGTCGGACGTGGGATGGTGCTCGCCGTTCCGCCCTGAATCTTCCGCACGACCCACCTCGGTTCCTGGATCCTTTGATCGTGGAAGCGACATGCTTCCGTCAGTTACTCATCATGGTTTTCGAGATCTGAAGCGCCGCGGGACCGACCAGCACGACGAACACGCCCGGGAAGATGAAGAGCACCAGCGGAATCATGATCTTCACGGCGGTCTTGGCGGCGCGTTCCTCGGCGAGTTGTCTGCGCTTCACCCGCATCGAGTCGGACTGGACGCGGAGCGCGGAGCCGATGCTCGACCCGAACTTCTCGGATTGAATGATCACCGCGGCGAGCGACCGCAGGTCGTCCACGCCGGTGCGGACGCCCAGGTCGCGGAGCACGTCCTTTCGCACCCGGCCCATCTGGACCTGGAAGTTGGAGATCGCGAACTCTTCGCAGAGGCAAGGGCAGGCGGTGGCGAGCTCGGTGGTGACCTTCCGCATCGCGATGTCGAGCCCGAGCCCGGCCTCGACGCAGACGACCATCAGGTCGATCGCGTCGGGGAGTCCGAGGAAGATCGCTTCCATCCGGCGCTTCTTGATGTTGCCGATGACGAAACCGGGGAGGTAATACCCCACCCCCGCCGCCATGATGAGATACGTGAAGCCGGACCGAGTCATGCCGTACTTGCCGATGACCACCGGGGCGGCGATCGCCAGGCAAAGGATGAGTGCGAAGATCTTCAGACCTTGAAAGATCGCCACGGCGTTCTCGCCGCGGAAGCCCGCGTTGAGCAGTTCCAGGCGAATCTTGCCGAGGTCGTTCTCGTTGGTGGGTTTGAGCGACCTCCCGAGCTTGTTCGCCGCCTCGGTGACCTTGGCCTGGAACTTATCCTGCTGACGCGCCGCGACCGCGGCGTCGGGCCTGCGAGCGTTGGGGTTGAGCACCCGCTTGAGCCGCTCTTCCGCGTTGATCGGGCGGTCCGCGACCAAGGACATGGCCGCCCACACCGCCAGGGTCATGGCGACGAACACGCCGATCGGTACGAGCGTCTGTGCATCGAATAGCATAATCACACCTTGATTGCAACGATCTTCTTGATCATCCAGGCGCCGAGGACCTGTAGGACGCCGGTGATCATTAGGATCTTATTACCGACGGGGGTCGTGAAAAGCGGTTCGACGTACCCGTAGTTCGATAACGACAGGAATCCGAGTAACCCCGGCGGAAGCGCCAGGAGCACCACGCCGGACAACCGCCCTTCGGCGGTGAGACCTTTGACGTGACCGAAAAGCTCGAACCGCTGGCGGATCAGCTTGCCGATCTTGTCGAGAACCTCGGCGAGGTCGCCTCCGGTGGAGCGCTGAATGATGACCGCGATGACGAAGAACCGGACGTCCATCGCGGGAATCCTTTCCGCCAAGCCCCGGAGCGAGACCTCGATGGGGATGCCGAGGTTTTGCTCCTCGAAGACGCGCGAGAATTCGTCGGAGATCGGCCCCTTCATTTCATCGGAGACCAGCCTGAGGCCCGAGGCGAGCCCGTGCCCCGCGCGGAGAGCGCGACTGATCAACTCGACCGCTTCGGGCATCGCGTCGAGAAATAAACGAATCCGCTTCTGTTTGCGTTTCACGAGCCAGAGGAACGGCATCCCGCCCATGATCACCACGCCGACCGGGGCGAGCAGAGGGTGCGGGCCGAAGTAGCCCATGGTCACCCCGCCGGTGACCGCGAGGACCGCGGCGATCATCATGAACCGGTTGAACGGCAAGTTCACGTCGGCTTGTTCGTAAAGCCGGTTCATGTTCTCGACGTTGGGCAGCAGCTTCGACCAGAACGCGACGTTGCCCAGGTCGATCGCCGAAGGGCGGAGCAGCATGCCGTTGGCGACGTCGGCCTTGGCCTTGGATTTCGACTTCCCGGACAGGTCGTCGAGCCGCTGCTCGGCGAGAGCACCCATCGACTTTGAAAGCACAAGCCCCGCGCCCCCCACAAGGAGGATCACAGTGCCGCCGACCATGATCGCGATCAGATTGGGGTCCATGAGAGCAATTCTCGCCTCAGCCTTGGAAAGCCGTTTAGGAATAGGCCGGAAATAAGTTCCCGGATTTCGGCCCGTTCGGGTGCCACTGGTCGTACCCGTCCTGAGCGTGTCGGGCACCGTCCGGCGGCACTGGTCGGGTACGATCAGTGGCTCCCGAACTCCGTCTTTCGATCAACTCACTCAAAAAGCGGGAAGTTAATTACGGCCTGTTCCTCAGCCCTGGACAGTCGTCGGCGCCCACCTTACGAAATCATCAATCCCGCAAGAGCACGCGTTGACGGAACAAGTCGGCCGTGAGCTGATACCCCGCCTGTTCGAGCCGGCTCATGAACGACGGGCGAACTCCGGTGGCGATGAACTCGCCGAAGGCGCGGCCGTTCTGGTCGACCCCCAGTTGCTTGAACGCGAAGATTTCCTGCATGATGATCGTGTCGCCCTCCATGCCGACCACTTCCGAGATGCTCGTCACCTTTCTCGGCCCACCTTGCAAGCGGCTGGCCTGGATGATCAGGTCGACCGCGGAGGCGAACTGGGAGCGCAACGCGCGGATCGGCAGCTCGAGGCCCGCCATGCTGATCATGGTTTCGAGACGGCTCAGGGCGTCTCGCGGGGTGTTGGCGTGGACGGTCGTCATCGAGCCTTCGTGGCCGGTGTTCATGGCCAGGATCATGTCGAGCGTCTCCGCGCCTCGGCACTCGCCGATGATGATCCGGTCGGGACGCATGCGGAGGGCGTTCTTGACGAGGTCGGTGGCCGTGACCGCTCCGCGGCCTTCGATGTTGGGCGGACGGGTTTCAAGCCGGACGACGTGGTCCTGCTGGAGTTGCAGTTCGGCCGCGTCCTCGATCGTCAAGATCCGGTGGTCGGGCTGGATGAAGCTGGAGAGGGTATTCAGGAGCGTCGTTTTTCCGGAGCCGGTGCCGCCGGAGACGATCACGTTGAGCCTGGCACGCATCGCCCCTTCCATCAGCGCGAGCATTTCCGGGGTGAACGCCTTGAACCGCAACAGGTCGTTCTTGTTCAGGGGTTTCGACCCGAACATACGAATCGTCACCGCCGGGCCGTCGAGGGCCAGGGGGGGGATGATCGCGTTGAAACGCGAGCCGTTGGGGAGGCGGGCGTCGACCATCGGCGACGTCTCGTCGACGCGCCTGCCGACGCGGGAGACGATGCGGTCGATGATCTGAAGCAGGTGCTCGTTGTCTCGGAAGACGACCTCGGAGCGAGTGACCCGGCCCTCTTTTTCGACGAAGATCTTCTTGGGGCCGTTGATCATGATGTCGGCGATCTTCTCGTCCTTGAGGAGGAGTTCGAGAGGACCGAAGCCGAACGTTTCGTCGAGAATCTCGCTGACGAGCCGCTGGCGTTCGTTGCGGTTGAGGAGCGGGTTCTCGGTGTCGCAGAGGTGTTCGACGACGCCTCGAATCTCGCTCCGCAGGGTGTTCGGGTCCATCTCGCTGACGCGGTTCATGTCGAGCCGGTCGACGAGACGCATATGGATATGCCGCTTGAGCGTTTCGTACGCCTCGTCGGCGGGGTCCGGCTCGCGGGGAACCTGCCGGGCCGGCGGCGTCGCCGGCGGCGGCGGAGGCGCGGGGACGGGAGACGCCGCGGGAGTCGACGCCTCGGCCGCGGACGGTGCCGGCTCGTTCGGCTTCATCGGCGGCGGGGGCGCCGAGGGTCGGGGTCCGAACGGCGCTCTACCAAGTCCCTTGAGCATCGCGGTTCTCTCCACTCCACAACAACGGTCGTTCGGTCAGGTAGGCTCG
>JAYUFP010000600.1:0-4763 GCA_043738665.1 Isosphaeraceae bacterium | reverse complement strand
CACGGGGGTCAACCGCCCAGAATCCCGGAAGAGCCAATCGAGGACTTTTGTGAACAAAAGAAAGAGGCACAGGGTAAGAAGCCCTGTGCCCCGCGATCTGACACAAAATGTATGGCCGTTAGACGTTGTAAGTCGTGGAGGCCGTCGTGCCGCCTCGGCCTGTCCAGTTCGTGTGGAAGAATTGCCCGCGGGGCTTGTCGACACGTTCGTAAGTGTGCGCGCCGAAAAAGTCGCGCTGAGCCTGGAGGAGGTTTGCCGGCAACTTCTCCGTCCGGTAGCCGTCGTAATAGGCGAGGGCGGAGGACATCGCGGGGAGGGGCACCCCGTGCAACGCGGCCGAGGCACAGACGCGTCTCCAACCGGCCTGTGCCACGGTGATCTGTTCGACGAAGTAGGGGTCGAGGAGAAGGTTCCGGAGGTCCGGAGCGCGGTCGAAGGCCTCCTTGATCTTGCCGAGGAACGCGCTCCGGATGATGCAACCGCCCCGCCACATCAGGGCGACGCCGCCGTTGTTGAACTTCCAGCCCGATTCCTTGCCCATCGCGTTCATCAGCGCATAGCCCTGGGCGTACGAGATGATCTTGCTGGCGTAGAGGGCGTTCTCGATGTCATCGACGAATGCCTTCGGGTCGCCCTCGTGGGTCGTATGGTCGGGTCCCGCAAGGACTTTGGCCGCTTCGACGCGCTCCTCTTTCTGCGCCGAAAGGCAACGCCCGAAGACCGCTTCGGCGATCAGGGTGAGGGGCACTCCGAGGTCAAGCGCCGATGTCACGGTCCACTTGCCGGTCCCCTTTTGTCCGGCCGCGTCCAGGATCAGGTCGACCATCGGCTTGCCGGAGTCGGGGTCCTTGAAGCCGAGGATGTCGCGTGTGATCTCGACGAGGTAGCTGTCGAGCTTCCCCTTGTTCCAGCGGGCGAAAACGTCGTGCATGGCGTCGGGCGTCATGCCGAGGAGGCCCCGCATGAGCTGGTAGGCCTCGCAGATCAGCTGCATGTCTCCGTATTCGATCCCGTTATGGACCATCTTGACGTAATGGCCAGCGCCTTCGGGTCCGACCCAGTCGCAACAGGGGGTTCCGTCATCGACTTTTGCAGCGATCGCCTGGAAGATCGGCTTGACCTCGGGCCACGCGGCGGGATCGCCTCCGGGCATGATCGAAGGGCCTTTGAGTGCCCCTTCTTCTCCCCCGGAGACGCCGGTTCCGACGAAAAGAAGCCCCTTGGCCTTGAGGGCCTTGGCGCGGCGAGTCGTGTCGGGATAGTGCGTGTTGCCGCCGTCGATCAGGATGTCGCCGGGTTCGAGGAGCGGGGTCAGCTCGTCGATCACGTCGTCGACCGGCGGACCGGCCTTGACCATGATCATGATCTTGCGGGGTCGCTTCAGCGACTTGACGAGTTCCTCGACGGTGTGAGTGCCGACGACCTTTTTCCCTTTTCCGCGACCGTTGACGAAGGCGTCGACCTTGGACGTTGTGCGGTTGAAAACGGCGACGGTGTAACCGTGGCTCTCCATGTTCAGGACGAGGTTTTCTCCCATCACGGCGAGGCCGATCAGGCCGATATCTGCGGTCGGTGTCGTGGCACTCATTGCGGGTCGCTCAGCCTTTCCGGGAAGTCTGGGAATTGTCCGCGGGTCTGGGGGAAGAGATACCCGCGACAAGGATTGTATTGTGACGATCGATCACGCCGATTTCCACGGCGGAGTTTCGGGCAGGAGCGCCTCGAATTCGAGGACGCACTTCGCCATGTAATCGCCCGCGTAGGTCCCCGCGAAGAATCGCGGCAGGGCATCGTCGTGAAACCGCTGCCAGGATTCGTCTTCCTGGCCAGGGTTGATCGGGTAGAAGAGAACACCGTTCCCTTCGGCCGCTTTCCGGTCACCGAGGGCGTCTCCGATCATCAAGACGTGATCCCTGGCGTACCGTTCGGGCCCGGCGGCGAGGGCCAGGACTTCTTTCTTACTCCCCGTTTCCTGCCCGGCGATCAAATCCACGAGCGTCGCTAGACCGTGCTCTTCCCATTCGCGGCTCAGCGCCTCGACCGGGGTCGCCGAGACCACGACGACGTCGGCCTTTCCGTTCATGGCGAGGATCGACTCCCGGACAAGTGGGAAGGGGGGGACCTCCTTGACGATCTCTTCAACATATTTGTTGACATCCATGCTCCAGGCGTAAACTTTCGTCAAGTCCGGGTCGTGCGTCTTCTCGGCCTCGGCCTTGAGCGCGGGGTTTCCGAGTTTTGTTTCACGAGCGATCCAGTCGCGAAGTCCCTGCAGTCTCGGGACTTGAAAGCCCCGACGGCGGACTTCGGGGCGGGCGGCGAGCATGTCGAGAACCTTGACGTAGCCCGGAAACCGGTTCGCGCCGCGGTCAACCGAATACAGGTTCACGAATTCACTGATCTCACGCGCGTATTTATCGACCGCCGCGAGATGGAAGTGCTTCACGAACGCGGGGATGAAGCACTCTTTGTGCTTCACTTCCATCGTGTCGAAGGCACAGCCGTCGCTATCGATGCCGACGAAGAAATCGTGCTTCTTCCGGAACTCGCGTAAGGGCGCTTGGGGGTCGGCAGTCCCGCTCATGGTGGTTCCTCAACGGTGTGCGCCGCGAATCGGCCGGCGGTTCCGAGTCAAGCGATGCGCTGGGCCGCAATGTGGTTCCGAATCGTAGTGTCCTCGCACGGGGTTGTCCAGGGAACCCCCGACCGAGTCTTCAAGTCTCGGAATCTCGGATCGTTTCGGCCGTTGGAATCGATAGTGATGCGCGGATGGGCCGTCTCCGGGTCGGTCGACGTTGACACCGGCCGGTTCATTCCCGGCGAGACCACCGCGAGTGCGATCCGCGGGGGTCGGAACATTGAGGCGAGGGGACCCGCCAAGCCTTTTGCGGAGATCACTCATGACATCCTTGGCGGTACTCGTTGACAAGGTCAGTGGATGGAAGACTTACATCGCGGCGGTAGGCCTCCTCGGCCTTACGGTGTACCAGCTCTCGGTCGGCCAGTTCGACATGGCCGGCCAGACTTTCCTCGCGTCGCTCGCGACGGTCGGTCTTAGACACGCCGTCGCCAAGAACGACCCGGCCCCCGCCAAATGACTGGAGGTAAGCAGTGGACGTGAAGTCGTTTCGTGTCGTCCTTTTGACGGTGACCCTCCTGCTCTCCGGACGAGCCATCCTCGCGGGGAACGGAGAACTCCTCGGGAGCGTGACCCGTGAAGTCGCCCCGCCTGACGCCCGTGCGCTCGGGAAAGCTTACGCACCCGTCCTCGCCACAACCTACGCCGACGGCTGGGTCGCAGCGGCAAAAGCCTTGGAAGACGGCAAGAGCGTCGAAGAATGCCGCAAGGTGCTTCAGGAGACGTGGAAGGGCTCTCGTCAGAGGTCGTTCCAGGCCATTCTCCAACCTGATTTTTCGAAAGTGCTTTCCGAAGGGACTGAACCCGCCGACGTCACACAACGGGCCCGGGTGGCGGCGTTCTGGAAATCGTTCGCCTCGGGGCTGAGAGGAGAGCAGTGAACTCAGAACGTAAGCCCGCCGTCCTGTCGCCCGGGCGGGTTTTCGTTCACTGAAATTTTCGAGAACCAATTCACCAAAGGAGACCGCTTCATGACCGGCAGCAACGGAATCCGAGGAGGGTGGCGGAACCGGCCCGGGGAGGTCAAGCGCGCGCTAAATCGTCTACCGCGACCTCGATTCGTCCAGGCGGGTCCGCACCTTGCCGGAACCGGTATCGACCGGACGGTGTTGCTATACAACGCTTTCAAGGAAGTGAACGGAGGCCGCTATCCGGAGTACCCCGCTCAGCAGATCGGCGACTGTGTCTCGCAGGCATTCGGGCACGGCGTCGACTTGCTGGAGGCTTTGCAGATTGTCCTCCAGAATCGGCGGGACGTCTGGGTCCAGACCGCCACGGAGGCGATCTACGGGATGGCCAGAATCGATATCGGGGGCCTCCATGACGACGACCAGGACGGTGCCGTGGGCGCGTGGGGGGCGGGCGCGGTCAGCACCCTGGGGACTCTCAGTCGCACCCTCGTCGGTCCCTACGACGGACGGCGAGCGCGGGAATGGGGCGCGAAGGGCGTCCCGCCCGAACTGGCCGCGCAAGCTTCACGGCACAAGGTCAAAACGACGTCGCAGGTCACTTCTTACGACCAACTTCAGGATGCCCTCGCCAACGGCTACCCGGTCACGGTTTGCTCGCCCCAGGGGTTCACCGAGGACCGAGACGCCGACGGTTTCTGTCTCCAGCGGGGAACCTGGAACCACGCGATGCTGATCGTCGGGGTTCGTGCCGACGCGCGCCCCGGGGCGTGCTTCTTCCAGTCGTGGGGGCCGACTCAGCCCACCGGGCCGCTGACTCTCGACCAGCCGGGCAACTCGTTCTGGGTCGACCGCGACGTCGTCGAAAGCATGATCGCCGCGGGCGACAGTTGGTCGATCTCACAGTTCGAGGGCTACCCCGGGCAGGAACTTCCACCGCTCTGGAGCTATGCGGGATTCGCTTGAAAATGCTCTTCCGTCTGGAAATCACATCAAAGAATTCAACGATCAAAGAACATGATTCGAGACTTTTCATGCCTGGTTTCGATCTCAAGAAAGGATGGCTCGGGAGTGTCTTGGCAAGCCTTAGGCAATACCCCGCGGCCGTGCCCGGCGCTTTAAGAGGCCATCTCAACACCGAAGAGCTGGCAAGGGTCACGATCGCGGCAATAGCGATCGGCGGCGGCGCGTTCAGTCTCCTGAACGCGTTGGCCATA
>JAYUFP010000599.1:0-13967 GCA_043738665.1 Isosphaeraceae bacterium | reverse complement strand
CGTCTTCGCGACGCACCCTACCGGGCTTCATAATAAGTACATCAAAGTGGACAACACGACGTGGGCAGCCACGGTACAATAGGCCAATCTGTTTGATTTCACCAAGGGAGGCAAGTCAGGGTGGGTGCCGCCCACCTTCAATTTGCCTCGATTCAACACATGGTGGGCAGTATCCACACGACACGATTCGTCAGCGAGGGTCCATGTGATGCCGGAACCATAACTCCAGCATCAGCAAGCCCCAAAGCTTGTACGCATTGTCGCGAAAATTCCCGACATGCTCATCAATCAATCGTTCGACGGCCTCGGGCCGGAACAACCCTCGTGAAATGGTGACGGGGTCGAGGAGGACAGCACGGAGCTCGTCCTTCAATTCCCCGCGGAACCAGCGGTCGAGCGGGACTCCGAACCCCATCTTGGGGCGAGAGCGGATCTCGAGGGGGATCAACTCGGCGAAGGCCTCTTTCAGGATCACTTTCGAACGGCCTTTGCGTAGCCGGAGCTTGCGCCGGATGGGGAGCGAAGCGGCGAGTTCCACCACGCGGTGATCGAGGAACGGGCTTCGGGTCTCCAGGCTGTTCGCCATGCTCGCCATGTCGACTTTCACATTCAAATCGCAGGGTAAGTACGTGAGCAAATCGGCGACCGTTGCTCGCGTCACGGGGTCGCGCTTCGAGGCGGCATCGAAGGCGCGCCGGAGAACTCCCACGGGGTCGGCTTCCTCGCTCGTATCATTCGCGAGAGTGTCGATCCAGGTGTCCGTATAAAGGCCGACGCGGCTGGGCTCGTCGAACATGCAGACCCAGCGGAGGTAGCGGGCGACCGGTTCGTCTCCCAGGGCTTCGAGCCAGCGTCGGGCGGCTCGGAGCTTCGTTTTGGCTTTGACCGAGACGGGCAAGGCCCTCGCGACGGGGCCGCTCAGGACGCCCCGGGAGCGCTCGGGGAGGCGATCCAGCATCGCCGACATCGCCACGGCCCGGTAGCGGTCGTAGCCCGCGAAAAGTTCGTCGCCGGCGTCGCCGGTCAGGGCGACGGTCACCTCGCGGCGGGTCTCGCGCGAGACGTACCACGTCGGCAGGGCCGAGCTATCCGCGAACGGCTCGTCGAACTGATCGGCCAGCGCGGGGAGGGTTTCCCAGGCATTGGGGACGACCTTGAACGCATGGTGCGTGGTTCCCAGGTGCTTCGCGGCGGCCTCGGCGAAGTGGGTTTCGTCGAACTTGGGGTCGTCGAAACCGATCGAAAACGTTCGCACTGGCTGAGTCGCCGCGCGTTGCATCAGGCCGACGATCACCGTCGAGTCGATCCCCCCGGAGAGAAACGCACCGAGCGGCACGTCGGCGATCATCTGTTCGGCCACCGCTTCGGAAAGTAGCGATTGGAGCCGCTCGATGTCTTCGCCGGGTGCGAACTCCGCCTCGGCGTTCCAGTCGGGGTTCCAGTAACGTTCGAGCTTGAGCGTCCCCTCGTGCCAGACCGCGTAATGTGCCGGTGGAAGTTTGTATACGTCTTGAAGGATCGTACCGGGGTGGGGGATGTATCCATATGTCAGGTAACGGTCGACAGCCTTGGGGTCGACCTTCCGGGGGAACTCGGATTGGGGGAGGGTCAGAAGCGCTTTCAGCTCGGAGGCGAACAGCAGACGGGAGCCGTCATGGCGATAGATCAAGGGTTTCTGGCCGAGCCGGTCGCGGCCGAGAACCAGGGTGCGGCGGGGCGCGTCCCAGATCGCCAGGGCGAACATGCCTCTTAGGAGTTCAAAAAGACCGGGGCCTTCGTCCTCGTACAGGTGAACGAGCACCTCGGTATCGCTGTGGGTGCGGAGCGTGTGTCCGCGAGCTTCGAGCCTTCGCCTCAGCGCGGGGAAGTTGTAAATCTCACCGTTGAAGACCGTCCAGACAGTGCCGTCTTCGTTCGAGAGCGGCTGGTGGCCCCCGGCGACGTCAACGATGGCGAGGCGTCGGAAACCGAGCGCGGCGTGGTCGTCGCGATAGATACCGGCGTCGTCAGGGCCGCGATGGCGGATCTTGTCCGTCATGGCCGAGAGCTGTTCGTCCGACAGCGCCCGGTCGAGGCTTGTCCACGCGGAGCCGACGATGCCGCACATGGGTGAAATCCTTGGAGGGGTTTTCAACTTTCCCCCCCTTGCGAAGGGGGGGAAAGTGAATGCTTGTAAATCCGTGTTATTGAAACCGCGTCACGGCCGACTCAACGCGAACGTGTGCGACCCCGTTTTCTTGCCTTCGGCGTAGCCGTCCCACTCCGCCACGATGTGGTTCTTGTCCTTGAACGAAATCCGTCCGGAATGCATGTGCATGTCTTTGGCGGGGTCAAGATTCGTTCCGCCTTCGAATGCGAATTCGAGCTTGTCGGGGGTCGAGGCCTTGGTGTCGAGCTTGAGCTTGGGCTGGTTTCCCGAGGCGCAATAGTGGGTCAGGCGGAGTTCGTCGCCGTCGAGCATGTACATCGTCACCATTTCATGGTCGGTGTTGGGGAAGAGGGTTTCCATCACCACGCTGCCGTTGGAGATCAGGCGGTAAATGATCTTGGTGCCGGGGTGTCCCGGGACGGCCTCGCCGGTCCACTCTCCGGAGAGCGACTTCAGCTTGGCGAAGGCCTCTTTCGGTTCCACCTTCGGGCCGTCGGCCGCAAGGGCCGGTGAAGCGACGAAAAAACCAAGCACGAAAACCGTCAACATCGCGCGGACGGACCCGATCATCGTTGACCCTTCCTTCTGAAAAAAGACAACGACCCGACACAGAGCGAAAGAGCCCGGCGCGACTCGTTCTCACGGAGGACCGTGGGAACGAGGACGATTTCCAGCCTTCTGTCGGCTCATTGAAAAAAGACCTTCAGACGACCGGCAGAATCACCAGGGAACTAAAGTACACGACAATCAGACGGAATCTGAGTCAAACCCATTCTGAGATGATCCTGTCGGCGAGTGCAAGGACTGCCTGAACTTGGGCAGGGCCTTTTCGTTTTCGATGGACCAAGATGACCGATGTTCAATGGCCAGTGAACGAAGGAAGAATAAGGGATCTGGAGAAGGTCGCGGACTCATTTCTCGTTCATCGTTCATCGGGCATGAGTAATGGGTCATCGTTCATCGTTCATCGTTCATCGTTCATCGTTCATCGTTCATCGTTCATCGTTCATCGTTCATCGTTCATCGTTCATCGTTGATCGTTCATCGTTGATCGTTCATCGTTGATCGTTCATCGTTGATCGTTGATCGTTCATCGTTGATCGTTGATCGTTGATCGTTCATCGTTCATCGGGCATCGGGCATCGCGAGAACTCCACGTCGAAAATGAAACTGCCTTGTGAATCTGGGTATGACAGAATTCGGTGCTTGTGATAGGGTTCCGCGCCGCGTTGAGCGAGTGGTTCGCGCTGCGCACTGAGACACGCGGGGATTGCAAGGATTGAAGGGCATGGAGTGTTCGGGTCGGACCGAGGTCACGCGAATCCGGGGGTTTGGCGAGGGTTTTCCACGTCTCCGGATACTGCTCGCGTTCTCGATTCCGACGGCCGCGCTGGTGGCGGGTTGCGCAGGGGTCCGGGTCCACCAGCATGCGTCGCTCGACCGAACGAACGCGGGGATGGTCAACGCGACCACCCCCCCTCCTCAATTGGCCCTCGACCTGTTACGGGATGGCCTTGTGGTCGAACGGGTCGACCCTCGGCATGCGATCCGTTCGTATCGCGAGTCGGCTTTGAAGGCACTCCCTTACGCGATGGCCGACGGCGAGGGGGGATCCGACGGCGATGGCGTGACCGGGGCACGCCTGGTTTATCGCCGCGCGATCGAGTACGCAATCCAGGCCGCCGACCGGGTCTCGAAGGCCGAGTCGGTCCGTTGGACCGACGTGCTGGCCGGCGAAGGGATCGCCGTTCAGGGGATGGTCAGCGCCTTCGCCCCCAACCAGTGGGACGACGCACTGCCCACCCGGGCGTTCGAGGTCAGCGGCTTCCATCAACATATTGCCCGCGACGGCCTGGGAGCCCCTCTGGTCCTTTCCCGGGACTCGGGCGATCCCAAATCCGTGCCCGACGGCGAACGCTATTTCCCCAAAGACTTGCAAAAGGCTGCCACGGCCGTCCTGGTGCCCGCGCGCTCGGGATACGGAAAAGTGGCGGTTCTCGAACTGATCGACCCGGTCCGCGACCCTGACATGCGCTGGGTCAAAGGGGCCGACGGGCGGTCGTTGCCGCTCGCCTATGACATGACGACCCCGCTGGCCCGGCAGTTCTCGTCCAAGAATATCTCGATCCTCGGCCCGCTCGGCGTCCTCCTGCCTGACAGGATCACGGCGCGGACGGGGATGTACATGCAGGATCCTTACCAGCCAGGGAAGATCCCCCTCGTCTTCGTGCATGGTTTGGCCTCGGGACCACAAGCCTGGGCCGACGCGGTGAACGAGCTTCGCGGCGACCCGGAATTGCGAAAGCGGTATCAGTTTTGGCTGTTCTACTACACGACAGGCAACCCGATCCTGGGCTCGGCGGCGCGGTTCCGTGAGTCGCTCAATAAAGTCCGCGACGAGTTTGACCCCGAGCACAAAGACCCCGCGCTCGACCGCATGGTCCTGGTCGGTCACAGCATGGGGGGCTTGCTCTCGCGGCTCTCGGTCGTTTCGAGTGGTCAGGAGTTCTGGAAGCTCGCCTCGAAACTCTCGCCGGACGAGATCGACATCGAACCCGAGCTCAAGAAGCGGCTGGTCAGCGCGTTAGTCTTTGAGCCGGTGCCCTCGGTCGACCGGGTGGTCTTCATTTCCACCCCGCACCAGGGGAGCCCGCTCGGTTACAACATCGTCGGCCAGCTCGCGTCGTCCATGATCCGCTTGCCGCAGGCCGCCAGCGAGTTGAGCAAATCGCTCGTGAAGGCGGTGGGGATCGAGAACGTCCCCCCCGAGTTCCGCAACCGCCGCGAGTTGACCGGCGTTCGGCAGCTCGCCTCCGGAAACCCCGTGTTAGCCGCCATGAACCGGGTGCCGTTCGACGACAAAGTCAAGTACCACTCGATCGTCGGTTTCAACGGCCGGGGCGATCCCGAGACCGGCGGAGACGGCGTCGTGCCCTACACAAGCGCCCATGTCGAGGGCGCGGTTTCCGAGCTGATCGTCAAGAGCGACCACTCCGCACAGGAGAAAGAACCCGCGATTGCCGAACTCCACCGGATCTTGCTCGAACACCTCGGCGAATCCGCCGGCGATCGCCCCGCCGGGCCGACTCCGATCCGGTACGCGAACGACCCCGCCGCTCAGTCCGATCCCATCTCCCGGAAGATCCGGACCAAGATTAACGACCTCGTGCGATGAGCTGAAATGCCGGCAACACGCCCGCTGTCCCCTACCACCCCGGAGAGCCCGACCGCCGCGAATTCTCGTGGCTTGGCGGTCGATGGCAGGCTTCACCATCTCTGGAAGGTTGGCCGCTCCCGATTTGCGTAGCGAGGCGGAACCGGGCTCGCGGTGCGCGCGAGGGCCTCCAAAAAACCGCGAATCATCCAGGTGATCGGCAGTCGGATGCGAACCCCCGATCTCCGACCCGGAGCCGGCACCCTTTGGAGCGCGGCGGCTTGCCGCCGTTTTCGGCAGAGTTCAGGGTGGCGAGCGGATCCAACGCGGCGGCAAGCCGCCGAACTCCAGAGATCACGTCTGCGGCGTGAACAGTATTACCTCGACCCGACGCGCCGGGCCTGCGTTTCCGACGCCCTCCGGCCCACGCGGAGTCTCGGACCCGAAACCGACCGCGGCGACTTTCCGCGAACTGAACCAGCCCGAGGAGTCGATCGCGTGCTTGCCGACGAGGTACTTTCGCACCGCGTCGGCTTGCTCCTGGGTCAGGATCTGGGCGAGTTCGGGCTCTTGCGAACGGTCGGTGAAGGCGGCGATCACGACTTCGGTCGTGGGTTGCTTGACCTTCTTGAACCAGGTTCCGACCTCGTCGAGCTTGCTTCGCCCACGCGCCGTCAGGATCGCACGGCCCGGTTCGAAGAGATCGCTTTCATTGAAGGCGCAGCTCGCTCGATCGGCGCCGGGGTGGAAGAGGACTCGGTCACGGTCAAAAAAGGCGCGGTCGTTGAAATAGCGGGAGATCGGCCACGTCCGCTTCATCGCGGCGAGGTTCTCGTCAAGATCCTGAAGCGTTCGCTCGCCTCGGTCGCTAAGGTTCACCATCTTTCGATAGACCTCGTCCTCATGGACGAGCTTGCCCAGGCTCCCCTCGCCCTTGCGGATGGTCGCGGCGATCGCGTTGATCTCTCCCAGGCCCTTCTCGGCGGCGGCCGAGACGGCGTCGAGACGCTGGAGTGAGGCCGTGGCCTGCTTCATCAGGTCGTTAAGCTCGGCCGGCCGCTCGGAGCCGATCAGGTTCGGCTCGACGAGGGGTGCCGCGTCGGCCCGGCCGGGGACGATCTCGACGACCTTCGCGCCGACGACGCCTTCCGAAGAGATCCGCGCCAGGGCGTCGGAACGGACGAGCCCTCGGAGCCGTTCATCGACGCGAAAGACCAGGAGCACCGGTTTGCCGGGCGAATCCGGCGGGACGACCGACTCGACAAGCCCCGCGTCGATCCCCTGGACGCGGACGCGCGTCCCGGCCGTCACGCCGGCGATCGTCGCGAACTCGGCACGGACGGGGAAGGTCGGCTGGACCCGCCATTGGCGGCGGGCCACCTGGCTCAAGCCGAACCCCGCGAGCGACAGCACCGCCAGCACGAAGGCCGCGTTCGCCAGCAAACGGTATCCGCCCAGTTTACGACGCATCGGAACTCCCCAGTGAAAACCGCGGGGCCTCACCCTCAATCGTAGTCAGCCCGTCCACCCCATCGCAGTCACCACAGCCTGAATCCACGGAACAACGACCACGTTCGCGGCGAAAACCGCCGCCATCGCCGAGACGACACCCCGCGTCGCCGCCCTGCCGACCGACTCCGCCGATCGATCCGCCGTGAGACCGACTCGGCAACCGATCAAGCCCACGAGGAGCCCGAAAAGCGAGGTCTTCAAGGTCGCCGGAACCACGTCGGAGAGCTTCAGGAAGAGCAACGACTTCTGCCCGTAAACCTGGGCCGTCATCTCGCCGCCGAGCAATTCGGCCGCCAGTCCTCCCAGTAGCGCCGAGCCGTCCAGAACCACCGTGAGCAACGGAGCGGCCAATGCGCAGGCGAGAGCGCGAGGCGCCACCAACGTGGGAATCGCAGGCGCACCGAGGACCGCCATCGCCTCGACTTCCTCGGTCAAGACCATCGAACCGAGCTCCGCCCCCAGACCGGCTCCCATCTTGCCGGCAACCATGAGCGCGGCGAGCATCGGACCGGTCTCCACGAGCACCGCCGCAGCCAGGATGCTCGGCAAGGTGGACTCGACGCCGTAGGTCACCAGGAGCCGTCGTGTCTGGAGCCAGGTCACCAGCCCGACACTCACCCCCGCCACGATCACGATCGGCAGACTCCCCCACGTCACGCGCTCAAATTGCCGGATCACCTCGCCCCCGCGGCGAAAGACCGCTCCCGGAATCGCCTGCACGCTCCGGCAGCAGAATGCGACGAACCCGTAAACGCCTTCGATCCACTCACCGGTCGCTTCGAGAAACACGAATGAGCCCCTTCCGGACGGCAGAACACGCCCATCCCCCTTTCCCAACCCCGTCCACCACGCCGACCTCTCGAAATCTCCGACGCTCCCCGGTTCAGATTCTCAGAGCCCGCACCGATGATGGGACATGGCCGATTCCGAATCACGCCGAGGAATCACGACTTCTTTCACGCTTCCGGAAATCCCGCCTGAGTTTGCAAGATTTCCTCCAGGGTGAATCGATTTCGAGAGAACTTCATGGCCGGCGGCTCCGGAAACCCAGAGAAGTCGGGCATCGATCGGAAACTGTGAGATTTGAGATAAGAAATTCGTTGCAACGACACACTTCTCGGGTATTGTACTTTTCGAAGGGCAAATCCTTGTCCGGTTTTGGGCGGCTTCTTACGTCATTCGTTAAAGTCGCTCACAAACAGTTTACTTTGGCTGATTTTTCGATTTCTGAGATCCTCGCGAGGATTTCAACCGCCGGTTCCCTTGGCCGTCAAAGGGTATTCGGAATCGGTCGGTTGACATGACTCGAGAGGGGAGCTTCACCGTGATGCGAACGCGACTGACTCGTCTCGGGGCTTTCTGTCTGGGTGTCGTTCTGACCGTGTCGGGGTCGGCCGCCCGGGCCGATTTCTCGACTCCGACCTATACCTTCTCGACGAACACGTTGACCACGAATTGGGGTTACGACACGGGGAAGGGGATCGCCACCCCCCCCAAGACGTTGTGGGGCACTTACACGGGACCGGACGGCGTTACCGTCGTGGACCCGACGAAGATGAAGAATCCGCTCCAGGCGCCCCAATTCAATCCGAACGACCCGACGATCGTGGCCGCTCACGACCCGAGCCAGACCGCCGTGCTGACCGGGGTTTCGATCGCGATGACCTACTCGCTGCATAATTCATTCGTCTATAATTACGTGAACAATACTGGGATCAGTGTCCGGGCCGACGGGTCGATCACGTATTCGCTCCCGAGCTCGACCCCGCTGCCGTTCGCGACGGCTCCCACGTTCCATAACGGTTATAATCCGGACAATACGCCGTACTACCGTCCGTTCAATCCCGCGACCGACAAGCTGAACACCGACATCGCGGTCAATAACGGGATCTTGACGGGGTTCGCCACCAAGACGTTTTCCAGCAACGGCGTTGACCCGGTCAGTGCCCAATACGTGGGCAGCTCGGTGATCCAGGTGCCGATCCTCGCGTTTGCGACCTCGGCCTTCGATTCACAGAGCGGAAACGGCACGGGTCGGTCGATCACCGACGCCCAGTTCTCGTTCTCAATCCATTACACCTACAAGCTGGTCCCCGAGCCCTCGGCGATCACGCTGGCCATGATCGGCGGGGCGGCGTCGCTGTTCTTTTTCCGTCGGCGACGATCCGCCGCTTGATCGGCGGAGTCGGGCTTGAATCAGTAGCGAACGATGATCGCGGTACGAGTCACATCGGTGCATTTTTGAGTCGGCACAAGTCGTGGTGGGCGGGCTGGATGACCCCGCCGCGTTTCGAGGAGCCGCGAGAGAATCTCCCCGGCAAACTTTGCCGGATCGGGACTTTCGCGGGATGTGGTCGACTCGATCACATCGGGAGGATGACACGCCGGCGTTTTCCAGGCCATAATGGCAAGGATGCCGGTGTTGCCGCGCGATCGGTTCTTTGCGGAAGAGGAAGATTCCGCGACGGACCGACGACCTTTGGGCCGGGACCACGGGCCTTTCGCCCAGTCCACCCTCGGGTTCGCCCGCGTTCCATGAACCCTCGACTCGAACACACGTATAAGGTCTCCGACATGACAGTCTTCCACCGGATCTTGACCGGAACCCGTACGCCTCTCGCGTCGATCCTCTCCCGACGCGGCCCCGCGCGACCCTCCGCGCGTTCCCTGACGCCCCGTCTCGAAACCCTCGAGACCATCGAGCTTTTGAGTCACGGCGGCCTTTCCGCGGCCGCGCTGGCCAAGTTGAAGCCCGTCGCCCAGATTCAGGCCCAGAACGTCCCGTTCGCGACGCAAGCGGGGGCCGTCCATCAGATCACGGCCTCGTCGATCTCACAGAAGTCGACGACCCCGACGCAGACGGCCACGGTCCCGAACACGCTGACGAATTTCAACCAGGCGTTCGCCCCGCCGATCAGTCTCTTCAACCCGACTCTTGGAACCCTGGTCGCGGTCCACGTCACGGCGACCGCCAACCTGTCGAGCCAGATCACCTCGCAAAATCTGAGCACCACGACGCCCGCGACGATCACGGGCTACGTGACGGGCGACTTCACGATCAGCGGCCTCCAGCCCGCGAACGCAACGCTGACCGGCCCGCTCTCCGCCACGACCCCCCCGGCCACCGTGACGGTCAACGCCGGCGACCCGAACTACGGCGGGACCTCGACCGCCAATTTCGGAACCCTTGCCGCGGCCAAGACCACCACGATCGACTACACCGCGAAGAGCGACCTGGCCTTCTTCACGGCTTCCACCGGCCGAACCGCCATCTCCCCGGTGCTCGTCGAGAACGCCCAGGCGGGGGCCGCCGCACCCAATGGCAATCTCCAGACGCTAGTGGCGACCACGGGTTCCGGGTCGGTCACGGTGACCTATGATTATGTCATGACGTGCCCGCCGGTCACGCAGGTCCTCCGCTTCGGCATCCACCACCAGCCGACGCAGCTCTACGTGACCTTCGGCGGCCCGCTGAACGCCACCGACGCCTCGACCGCCGCGTACTACAAGATCGTCGCGCCGAACAAAGCCGGGAGTTTCACCGGCCCCGGCACGACGACGGTCCCCGTGACGTCGGCCTCGTACAACGCGGCCAACAACACCGTCAAGCTGAGCCCGGCGACCCAGTTGAATTTCCACAAGCTGTATCAGCTCGTCATCTCGCTCCCATGCACCAACGGCACCCCGACCGTGATCGAGTTCGGCGGCCCGAACAGCCTGGGCGGGTTCACGAGCCACAAGGGAACGCCCGTGGTCGTCTCGCACGGCAAGGTCGTGCATTGAGAAACAGCCCGCGCGAGACTCGGGAGACTTGATAAGTCTTACGTGTTTAGCGTAATCCGACCCCTTGTTTTGTAGGGTCCGCGATTGCGGATCGTCTTCGTCCCGAAACGTTGCCGCGAATGGTCCGCAATCGCGGACCCTACAAAACTCTCTCAGGCCTTTTCGGTTTCCGACCACCTGCCAAGCAAAACCCATTGCCTGGAGCACGGTCATGATCGTCGTTGCAGGCACGCGGAACGGACTCATTCGACGCGTCCTCTCCCGGCCTCGAATCCTCGTATTCCTGTTGGCCGGGACCACATTTCTCGGGATCGTGTTCGCGTTATACCGCGCAATGGATTCCGCGAGGAACGCGGCAAGGGCGTCGACCGTTCTCTGAAACCTCAAGCAGATCGGGTTGGCGGTCGCCAACTATGAATCAACGTACGGCAGTCTTCCCCCGGCGTACGTGAAGGGCCCGGACGGCACCCCTTGGCATAGCTGGCGCGTGCTGATTCTGCCTTTCCTGGAGTGCTCGGAGGTCTACAATGCCTACCGCTTCGACGAGCCTTGGAACGGGCCCAATAACCGCAAGCTCGCCGACAAGGTGGGTTCCACCTTCCACCGTTCCGGTCTCGATCCCGCCACGAACCGGACCACCAGCTTCGTCGCGGTCATCGGCCCCGGAACCGCCTGGCCAGGCGCGAACGCCTTGAAGTTCGCCGACATCGGCGACGGTTTGGACAAGACCCTCATGGTGGTCGAGATCCCCGACGAGTCGACTCCATGGATGGCCCCCATCGACCTCGACTTTGACCGGATGAGCTTTCGAATCAACGACGGCAGCGGAAAGGGACTCGGGAGCCGGCTCGGCGGAGCGCGGGTTGTCACCGTGAACGACATGGTGCGAACCCTGCAAGAGACTCTCCCTCCGGAACGCCTCCGCGCCCTCTTGACCGCGAACGGCGGCGAACCGGTCGACTGGGACGCGCTTTACAACCCCATTCAAGGTGATCGCAACGCCGGATCTCGTCGTCAACCTTGAAGAGCCCCGGAGGGACGGCGATCCCTAGCTAGCCGGCGGCGCAATCCATTGGTGAAAAGCGACTTACGCGCAGAGAGTTCCGCCTTTCGAGCCCCCCGGCGGCGAAAGAATTGAAGTCGGCTCGTCACACTGGCCTGCGAAGGTCATGGTCCCCGGGTTGATCTCGGAAACTTTCAAGCCGGTCCGTCCCAGGCGTCGATCGTTCATCGTTGGTCCTGCTCTTTCCTGATGATTCCCGCACGCCTTGGGAGTCCCCGATGGCCGAACGAACTTCCCTTGCGGTTCACCCCCACGCGCCGGAATACGGCCAACCCCACGGCTGGAAATTCCTGCTGATCGCCGAACTCCGGCAAGTCGCGCTCAGACGCCCCTGGGGTCGCGCCCTCATGGCGATCGGCTGGGTCCATCTGGCGTTCTTCCTTGCGTGCCAGGTCGTCTACTCGGCCGGCATCCGGGATTCGTGGGTCTCGCTCCTGCTCTGGGGTTCCGAGATCGGCGCCGTGCTTGTCGCGATGCGAGTGGTCGCCGGGCGCGACTGGATCAAGGAGGCCCCGGCCGTCGAGTTGATCGTCCGGGTCTGGATCACGTTCCTCATTCTGTCGTTCAACGTCGCCTCGCTCAACACGCTGACGGGCTGGTCGCTCGATTGGTTCAAGCCGGTCTGGTGTACCCTGGCCTCCTCCGGGTTCGCCACGATGGCCTGGCTGTTTGGGCTCCGCTTCCTGTTCCCGGCGTTCCAGATGTATTTCACGGGGCTCTTGATGGTCAGGTTCCCGGAATGGGGCTACATGATTCATGGAGTCTCGTGGTGGGCCGCCCTCCAGACGCTGGGGTGGGATCTGACCCATCGACGTGAACGCCTCGAACGCCTCGCGCACGCCCCTCGGCCGTTTTCCGAAACGGAAATGCCTGAGGGAGGCTCCGCCCCCAGTCCCGAGGCTCTTGCGGCGTCGGCCGCCTGAACTCTAAAAAATTCAGCTTCCGTTTCCGGGACGACCGTGACCATACTTCAGAGTCCAGATTCATCGCGAAACGCCCGAGGAGCCCCAGTCATGGCCCCGGTTCGACTTCGTTTGACTCTCGCTTCGGTGGTCGGCCTTCTCGGCGGCTTTCTTTCCGCCGGCCCGGCCAGGGCCCAGATCGCCTTCGCCCCCACCGTGAGCTCGTTCCCGAACGGAGTGACTCTTAATGTCACGCCCGTGGTCTCACACGACCGTCGTTATGTCCGGATGACGCTCAACCCGATCTTCAACGCGCTTGAAGGCTTCGATACGTATTCCGCCCCCTTCGCCGTCTCGAACAGCGGCGGCGCAAATCGCGGGGGTGGGGGCGGATTGGGCGGCGGGGGGCTCGGTGGCGGAGTCGGCGGCGGAGCGGGCGGCGGATTCCGGAACATGACGATCAACGCCGGCATGGACGGCGTGGTCACACAAGGAAACGCCTTCGGGCAAGGGTTCTCGCGACATGATGCGTACGCCTCGGAGGACGCATCTTCAGTCCTTTCCGGCAACGCCGCGTACGCTTACTCCCCCGCCTTCCGGAACGACGACCAGCCGCCCGTCTCACATTCACGAACCAAGCCTTCGAAGAAATCGGCGCGAACCGTTCGGTCCAAGAAGTCGACCCCGCAAACGAAGCCCTGAGCGGGGCGCCGGCCGGCCCGAGCTTTCGATGGTTGGGAAGCCTCCCCTTTCCAAGTCTTCGAATCCTGGGCGACTTTCTCTTGAAATCGTGACGGTTCCGTCGTTGTTGCCGGCCCCGGCGGGTCTGAAAACAACCCGGGCACCCTGACGACGACCGTCGGATGCGAACGTGAACCACGTCAGTCAGAAGCGGATGTCCGCGGCGACCCTGTGGGTCCAGGCGAAATCCCCGTTCGAGACGGATTTCCTCCCAATCGGAACGCCGGACCCGGCAGCCTTCCCGCGGTTGGGCTAGCGAAGAACGACACCGATCGGTTACTTTCTTGCATCGACTTCGGTGCGGTTGGCCGGAGTGACCCGAGACAAAGACGACCCGACGAGGTGACCCGTGCCGTTCCGCCCCCGCAAGAAGAAGACGCGTCAGGCCAAGTATCACCGTTGCAAGCGATGTGGCGGTCAGGTGCGCCGTCACTTGGCCCGTTGCAAGAAGTGCTCGGAATCCCAGAAATAAGCGGGTCGATAAGTCGAAGACGCAAACGCCTCATCCCCCGCCACACGGCGACGGACGAGGCGTTTTTTTTTCAACGACCCGCCACAGAGCGAACGAGCCCGGCGCGACTCGTTCCCACGGTCCTCCGAGGGAATGCCGTCCCCCGATGCTCCGCGTCGTCCGGCCTCCGCGGAATCCGGACGCGGAGCGTC
>JAYUFP010000598.1:0-4770 GCA_043738665.1 Isosphaeraceae bacterium | reverse complement strand
TTCGCTTTCCCCTTCTCGGGGGCGGCCGAAACGGCCACCTTCAACGCCCCGGCGTGCTCGCCGGTCACGGCATTTTTTCGGGTGCCGGGCTGTGCATGAACCTGAAGGATGACCCCCTGAGCATGGATCGTCAAGGCGATCACGACTCAACCCCTTCGAACAACGCCGAGCCGACCCGCACGAGAGTCGCCCCTTCCTCGATCGCCGCCTCAAAATCGTTCGACATCCCCATCGAGAGGTGTGGCAGTGCGAGTCCGGTCCGTTTTCGTAGCTCGTCGCGGATTTCGCGAAGTTGCACGAACGAAGGCCGCGCGGTTTCGGCATCCGTCCCGTAAGCGGCCATGGTCATCAGGCCGACGACCGGAATCTTGCGAAACCCGGCGATGGTCTCGGCGTCGGCAAGGATCGCTTCCGTCGTCCAGCCGTGCTTGGCGTCCTCTTCCGAGGTATTCACCTGTAAGCAGACCGCAGGGGGATTCGGCAGTTCGGCGGCGAGGTCGTCGAGAGTCTTCAAGAGTTTCAGAGAGTCCACGGCGTGTACCATCCGGACCATCGGGAGCGTCTTTTTTGCCTTGTTCCCCTGCAAGTGTCCGATCAGGTGCCAGCGAGCGGGGCCGCCCGTAAGTTCTTCGTGTTTTCGCCAGAGTTCCTGCGGGTAATTCTCCCCAAGATCGACCGCGCCGAGGGCGATCAACGGGCGGATCTGATCGATCGTGTTTCGCTTCGTGACCGCGACCAGGATGACGTCCGCAGCCGCTCGTCCCGAGCGCGTTGACGCGGCGGCGATCCGGGAGTTGACGATATCCCAATTCTTACGGAGCAGATCCAGGTTCATACGCTGAGTCTAATGGGAATTCGGGCGGAGACAAAGGGCAAGCCCGCAGGAGGATTGCAAGAACCCCCATTCACCCTTCTCCCCCCGGGTGAAGGTGCCGCGCAGCGGCGGATGAGGGTCTCTTCGCGATCGGCAAATGCTGCGCACCCTCATCCGGCCTCCGGCCACCTTCTCCCGGGGGGAGAAGGACGGACTCTGCAATCCTCCAGGGCAAGCGTGGCGGGCTCGTGACGTTCGGCAGGGTTTCGACTATCCTGTCGAAGATTCATGAATCGTCTTTTTTACCGAACGAACCCAGGTGGTCGCCCGATGAAAGCGTTCCTTTTGATTCTCGGCGTGCTCTCGGCGCTGTTGACCGTATCGCAACTCATCATGGGCGTTTTGATCGCGGGCGGAAATAACGCCTTGCGAAAAGCACACCAGCATTCAGGCTACACGATGGCGGTGGTCGTTCTGGTTTACGTGGGCTTTTCCCTGGCGGCACTGATGTCGAAGCCGAAGCGGGTCGGGTCGTAATCTCGATCCGATTATTCGTCGATTTTCAAGAGCGGCTCGACCTCGCCCTCGCCGGTGAACAACCCCACGAGGAACTTCGACCGCGTTTGATGTCCCAGGCAGGCGCGGAGGCCGGGGCGGTTCAGGCTTCGATAGATCAGCAGCGTGTCGTCGCGCCCCCAGGTGATCCGCGCGGCGAAGGCGGTTCCGGGGGAGCATTCCTTGGCTTCCTCGGAGACGGTCAGGGTTCTCCAGTGGACGGGGAGCCGGTTGCGCTTGGGCTCCCACGAGACCAAGAGCCCGCGCCAGGTGCGCTTTGCGTTGGCGATCGCGGGCTGCGTGAGGACGAGCGATTGTCCTTCGGGTCGGAACGAACCGCGCTCGGTCTCATAGTCGAGCCTGGGGAGACCGATCGGATAGACCCTGGCCGAGCCCCGGCCTCGTCCCGGCGTGAGGGAGAATCCTCGGCAGTCCGGAATGGATGCGGTCTGGACCCCTTCGGCGAGTGGTAAGGAAAACCCTCCGGGGTCGTCGGGGCCGTCCCATTGCTCGCCGAGCAGGGCGAGCCTTCGCCCTCGCAACAAGACCGCCGACCGCGTGACGCGTGCCTTGCCGACGCGATACGTCCACTCGAAGACGTCAGCCGAGCTGTTCGTCGTCCACAGCGACGGCCTCGCGCGGGTCGCGGATTCGGCCGCGAGGGATTCCCAGCGCCCGTTGAACCAGGGGATGCCGCCGCCGAACAGCTCGAATGTCGTCTCGCTGCCGAGCGGGCGATGGTCGATCGCGACAAAGTCGCCGTCGCGCGCCCAGTTGGCCCGGAGGACGGCGAGCGCCCGGTCGGGCCTGGCGTCGGCGGGGAGCGGCGGGGGCGAGTGCCTCGCCTTGGAAGGCCTGGGGAACCACCAATCCACGACCGTTCCCAGTCCGGGGTCGCTCAAGACGTCCGCCCAGCCGCGATAGAGAACGCCTCGAGCCTTTTCCTTCGCGCTTTCGGAAGCCGGGACCGGGCCTCCCGGTCTCGAGAATCGCAGAGTGGCGCGGAACCACCCTTCCATTACCGCGTCGAATTGCTCCGGCCATTCATCGGAACGCTCGCGCCGGGCTTCGAACAGTCGCCTTAATCCGGGCTCCCAATCTTCGAGAGCGAGGGACCGCGGGACACCGTCGGGATCGAGCTCGCGACCGAGCCAGCGCGCGAGCTTCCCGGCGCTGCCGAGAGCCACCCAATCATTCAACGCTGCCTCCAGCGTTTGAAGCGCGGTGGTCGGTTTCAAGGCGTTTGCGACCGACGTCACGATTGAACCGCCTTGGGGATAGCCAATTGAACTCTCTACGATCGTCGTTTTCATGCGATTGCACGATTCTTACGCAGCCCTGCATGACGAATGGTCAAACTCACCAGAGTTGCAGGGCAAATTGTCGAGTTTCCGGTCCCGATCACGGTCGGTTTTGGAATTCTTGAAGATCATCTTAAGTCTAATCTTTATCGAAAGAAAGGGTTCCTCACAAGATCCCAAACCCCTCACTCTTAACCCTTCTTTTGCTCCTTTGGCATTCTCTTTGCAGTCTCACTCTTTCGTCAAAGAGAAAGGCCTGAGCCGAAGACGAGACGACCGAAAAACGACTTCGCTTCCGGATCGGCCCGACTCTCACAAACCACCCTCATGGCGACGGCTGGAGCGACTTCAAGTCGTTACGGCTTACCGTCAAAGGGCGAGCGGGTAGCCTCGCACGACCCCCCCCGCTCGCCTTTCCCACACAGTCGTGCCTTTCAGTTTGAAAAGGCACGACGTTCGACTAGCCGGCCAGAGAGCTTCGTTCAGGTCAACCATGGGAGAGGTGGTTGACCTGGAAGATGCTATCTGGCCGGCTTACTTTTTTGCGCTGATCTCCCCCGTCTTCCCAGCTTGCTCCTTCCCAACGCGTTCTCTCTCTTCTCTAGAGAATGCCACACTTGCCATTTCTTCACGAAAATCCTCATAGACCGGACTTTCCGGGGCCGATGTAAGCTGCGTCCCGAAGCGCTCTGTCGCCGAGCGAGTCGCCTAGAGGCCGTGAGTTACCCGACCCGTCAGCGACGGCGTCGGACTGGATTGCATCCGAGACGAGGCAGGCCGCGGCGAGAAGTGTTACTCCTGGAACGATCGGCTCTCAACGGCGGGTTCCCATCGAGGGGTCTCGCTCCCCCGATCGAATCGCCGCGTCGCGACGACGAGGCCGGCGGTTTTCATGCGCACGATGCTCCCCATAAGTCGGTTTTGGGAATTCCGTTCGGGTCGGCCCCAAAGGGGCTGTTTGAGAGAGCATGGCCGTTCACGGGAGGAACCCGTGAATTTCGACCGTTCAGGAGGAGAATGATGAAATCCTGGTCCGCGGCGGGGGTCACGACCCTCGGACTTTTTGTCGGACTGAGCGCGGCCTCAGAGGCCCAGCAGCCGGCGACATCTATGCCGAACACTCGGCGGCAGAACGCCTCCGCCTTCCCCACGGGCGTCAAGCCGGTGGGCTATCAGAATTTGCCACAGCTCCCTTCGGCCACGGTGCGACCGCCGCCGGGCGTGCCGGTCCCTCCGGGCGTACCCACGCCTCCGGACGCCGCAGTCCCGGCGCCGCCGATTGAGAAGGGCGTTCCGCCGGTTCCGGGTAATCTCACCGAACCTCTGAGTTCGAACACCGACCTATCGCTCCCGAAGTCGGAGCGTGAGGGGGGCGGCGGCGAGCCGACGGAAGCCGCGGCGGCGGCCGATGAGGCGGCAGCCCCGAATGAAAAAGATCCCACCAAGCTCTTGATGAACACGCTTGGCCTGGAAGAATCCAAGGTTAAGGTCTACGGCTGGCTCCAAAACAGCTACACCTTCAACACCAACGGCACCCCCAAGAACGGCCAGAACTTCGGCGTGAACCCGAACTCTCAGGCCAATCGATGGATGGGGAACCAGTACTACCTGATCTTCGAGAAGCCGCTCCAACAGGGCGATAAAGTCAACTTCGGCTTCCGGGTCGACAACCTCTTCGGTAACGACTGGCAGTTCAACCACAGCCACGGCTTCGCCGACACCGTCGCCCCGTTGAACCACTTCAACGGGTATGACCTCGCTCAGGCGTATGCTGAGGTCCACCTGCCGCCGGTGATCAGCAAGGGGGGCACCGACATCAAAGGGGGTCGTTTCTACACGATCCTCGGCTACGAAGTCGTGCCGGCGACCGGCCGTCCGCTGCTCTCGGTTCCTTACATGTTCAACTACGGCCAACCGTTCACCCACGTCGGTGCTCTCGCGACCACGCACGTCACCGACCGAATCAACTTGTACAACGGCACGGTGAACGGCTGGGACCGCTGGTTCGACATGTAAGGAACCGAGAGCAGCGGACGGCCGGTCGCCGGCACGACTTCGTAGCCGAGGATCGTGTAGAAACGACCCCCTTTGATGTCGGTG
>JAYUFP010000597.1:0-13981 GCA_043738665.1 Isosphaeraceae bacterium | reverse complement strand
GCGTTCTGCCAGAAAACACGGACGCGGAGCGTCCAGGACGGCATTCCCACGCGGAGCGTGGGAACGAGTGTTTGCTCGGTAACCGACAATCTGCCATCCGCCTTCCATCCTCCGTCCTCCGGAATCCGCCTTCCATCCTCCGCCATCCTCCGGAATCCGCCTTCCGCCATCCCCCACGAGCCCACTACGGCTCGGTCGCCGTGGGCTTTGCGATGGCGATCGCCAGGCCGATCTCATTCGCCGCGTCGTACGCCAGGACCGCGCTTTTGTGCGGGGTGGTGAAGTCGGCGGAGAGGAGCATCGACGTGCGGTCGGTGCCTTTTCTCGCCGCCCTCAGACGATCGACCATCGCCGGGAGGTCGGCTTTCACGGGCTCGTTGTCGATCTTCACGGCGCCCGCCGGGTCGATCTGGACGACGATGTATTGACCCCTCAGGTCGTCGAGGCTCTTTGATCGCCCCTGCGCCGCGGCTTCAGGGGGGCGGCTGTCGGGGTTGGGCTTGGGGACTTCCAGGCTTTTGTACATTACCGTGGTCGCCGTCACGAGGAAGAACAGGACGAGCTGGAACGCCACGTCGACCATCGCCGCGAGGTCGAGCTCCTCGACGGTCTCGGAACGCCCGCGCGCCAGGGTGAACTCGGCGGCGGCCTCGTCTTCTTCCTGGGGGTCGGGCTCCTCGTCAAGGTTGTCGTCCCA
Organism: Isosphaeraceae bacterium; assembly: GCA_043738665.1. Taxonomy (GTDB): domain Bacteria; phylum Planctomycetota; class Planctomycetia; order Isosphaerales; family Isosphaeraceae; genus JAYUFP01. Next base: position 13,284 of record JAYUFP010000597.1, on the reverse strand, counting down.
GGTGACGACCTCCGCGCTCGACACGGGCCGTTCCGGGTTGAGCGGGACGTTTCTGAGCGAGAGGTCGAACTCGCTGTAGGGCTCGTCGCTTTTCCCGGACGCAGCCGCGGGTGCTTCGATGATGATGTCGTGTTCGGCCTCGTCGAGCGGTCCGGGGACGGAGGTTCCCGGCCAGATCCCCGGCTCGTCGGCGTCGGGCTCGTCGGCGTATTCGAGCTCGACCACGTCCTCGTCGTCATCGGGAACCGGCACCGGCACCGGCACCGGCGTAACTTTCTGAGGTTCCGGGGCCTTGGCTTCAGGTGCGGGTGCAGGTGCGGCGAAGAGTTTGGGGCGGTCGCCGATGCGGGTCCAAGGGGCGTTCACGCCTGAGGGCCGCACGAGGTCGTCGTGCGTGATGGCGCCCGTGGAGAGCCCCGCGCGCACCTGTTCGGTGTCGATCTCACGTTCGACTTCCAGGCGGTCGGAGTGAAAGATATCCCAGGTGGGCAACGCGGGAATCTCCCTTTATTTGAGCACTTCCGCCTCTTGCACGCCGATATGGACGGTGACGCCTTCCACCTCGGCGATGACCCCGACGAGCTTCAAGACCTCGCCGTGAGGGACCCCGCCGTCGGCCTGGAGGACGACTTTTCGCTTTCCGTCGCGGACCCCGTCGGCCACGGCCTTCTTGATCTGGTCGTTGGTGGCGGGATCGCCTTTGCCGTTGCCGATGAGAACCTTCGGGACGGCCCCCGGCTTCTCGGGCTTCAGCAGAGTCAAGAAAGTCGCCGCGGATTCTTCGACTCCGACCCCGTGCCTCGCGGGAGGAACATCGACGGCCTCGCCCCCGGTCATCTGCACCGAGAAGAGCATGAACGTCATGAGCTGAAACACGACGTCGACCATCGGGGTCATGTCGATGTGTTCGTCGCGGTCATCGTTGGCCTGGCGTCGGAGGAGCATGGGGATTCCGGATGGCGGATTCCGGATGGCGGATTCCGGATGGCGGATGAATTATGACGGATGACGAATTACGTATCCGTGGTCGGAGGCTCTTTGCGCCGGTTTTTGATTCGTTCGAGTTCTTCGAGGAAGACCTGGCTCCGGCGCAAGTTTTCTTCGCGAGTCCGGGTGGCCGTGTTTTGATGGCGTGGGCCACGATTTGGGCTGTCTTTCAGCGACGCGATCCAGGCTCCGAGCTGGCGTGAAACGCTGTCGTTCATGACCAGCAGGTCATCGACGTATGGACCCAGACGGTCGGCCCCCGGGATGCGATTCAGGAGGTGCAGCATGGACCGGACTTCGGCCAAGGAGCCGCGCGAGTAGTAAAGGAACGTGAGAAGTTCCTCATGAGTGCCTCTGTCAAACCCTTCGGCGATGTTATTCGAAACGGAAACCGCAGCGCGTTCGATCTGGTCCCTCAGTCCCGCATAACCATTCAAACCCCCGGTTGCCGTCATTTCGAAGACCCGCACCGCCAGGTCGATCGCCTTGTTCCAGACGGAAAGGTCTTCGAAACTCTTGAATCCCACGGGTTCGCTCTCCAAGGCTATGCCGTCATCCGTCATCGGTCATCGGTCATCCGTCATCGGTCATCCGTCATCGGTCATCCGTCATCGGTCATCCGTCATCCGTCATCCGTCATCCGTCATCGGTCATCCGTCATCGGTCATCGGTCATCCGTCATCCGTCATCCGTCATCCGTCATCCGTCATTCCGCCCCTCAACTCCTCGGCAAGACCGCTCGCACCGTCCCCGACCGCGTCGCCGGGCCGTTCCTGGCGGGCTCGGCCGCTTCCAAGACGTCGAGGAAATCCTGGAGCTGTCTCTCGGTCCGGTCGCGGAGCTTCCGAAGCTTGGCGTGGATGTCGTTGCCCATGATCATCATCGGCGTGGCGATTAAGAGACCCGCCCCGGTCGCCCAGAGGGCCAGGCTGATGTCGTTGGCGAGGGCGTTGGAGTTCACCTTCTCCGCGCCGCCGATTCGTCCGAACGCCCCGATCATCGAGGCCACCGTGCCGAGCAAACCCAGAAGCGGACCCATCCGCACGATCGTCGAGATCGTGGCCAGGCGGTTTTCCATCCCGGCGATGACCTCGGTGTGGAACTCCATGACGATGATCTGCTTCACTTTCGCCAGGCCTTTATCGCGGTTTTTCAGGGCCACCGCCACCAGTTGCGCGAGCGCGGTGTGCCAGTAAGCGGGATCCTGACAGGCGGCGAGGGCGGCGTCGGTTTTGCCGACCTTGATCAGGTCGCGGATCTTTTCGAGAAATGGCTGGGCGTCCGCCAGTGATTTTTTGCCGAGCGTACGATACAACAAGATCGCGTTGTACACACCCCACACGGCAAGGAGCGCAAGCGCGGCGTAAATCACGTAGCCGAATTTGTCGATAATCTCCGTGATTTTCATGGTGCGCGGCTTCCTGTCGGGCAGAATGGAAGAAACGTGTCAAACGGGAACGCCGAAGGGCCAAGACCAAGGGAACGGAACCGCGACGGCTTCGGCCCGCCTCGCCGGTGGAATCGACCGGGGGGGATCAGGACGGAGTCTTCGTTTATTGTGCCGAGAACGTCCAGTCCCCTGCAAGGGTGCGCCCACGCACCCGCCCCAATGCCTTGCCAGCGAAGCCTTCGCGCGTGACAATAAGAGAAAATCGGTCACCCTGTCGAGTCGAAGCGAGCGAGCGTGCGGACGGAACCCAACCGATCGGATCAGCTCGGATCGGATAACGGTCGAACGGACGAACGGACGCGAGCGGACCTCCGCCAACACCCGAGTCATTGCCCATGCCGCGCACCGTGCTGATCGTGGAAGACGAGCGCGACACGAACGACATCCTGGCGAATCTGGTCCAGGCCCGAGGCTTCCGCCCCGTCCAGCTCTACGCGGGATCGCAGGTCGCCGACGCCGTCCGTGAGCACGCGCCCGACTTGATCCTTCTCGACCTCATGCTCCCCGACCTCGACGGCTTCGCCGTCTGCGACCAGCTCAAGCGGAACCGCGAAACGAATTTGATCCCGGTGATTCTGGTCACCGCGCTGAACGACCTCAGCCACCGCGCCGCGGGGGTGAGAGTCGGCGCCAACGGCTACCTCGGCAAGCCTTTCACCCCCGAACAGCTCTTCGAGGTGATGGACAAAGCCCTCTCCTGGCGCAACGAGCACGAAAACCGCGGCACCCACGGCGAGATCAACTTCGACATCCGCAGCGAGCCCACCTACCTGATGCAGGCCAACGACATGCTGGCCGACCTCTTCGCCCACACCCCGCTGACGGAGCGTCAAATCAAAGACCTCCGCCAGGTCGTGATGGAGATGGGAACCAACGCCATCGAGTGGGGACACCGCAAGAACGCCGAGCTCGTCCTGACGATCGTCTACCGGATCGACCCCGAAGCCATCACCCTGATCATTCGCGATCAAGGCCCGGGCTTCAACCCCAAGAAGCTCCCCCACGCCGCCAGCGACGAAGACCCGATCGGCCACATCGACGTGAGAAACGACCTGGGAATCCGAGAAGGCGGGTTCGGAATCATGCTCGCCAAAGGGCTAGTCGATGAGTTCAAGTACAACGAGAAAGGGAACGAGGTCACGCTGATCAAGCGGTTCTTGGCGAAATGAGACGGGCGACCGAACTCCACCACGAAGCGATGAAGTTTTGTGCTCAAGCTTTGGCCGCAAGGCGTGCGGGGGACGAAATCGGTGCCCAAGCGTTGTTTCGCCAGGCCTTCGAGCGAGAACGTGACGCCGCTGAGCTTTTTCGTGAGAAGCTCGACAAGGAACCGACCCGATCTGTCTTATACCGAAGTGCGGCGACCCTGGCCGTGGATTGCGGGAACCTTGATGCCGCCGAGGCCCTGATTCGGGAGGGCCTTGCCGGTAAGCCACCTCGTGATATCGCAAAGGAACTCGCGGAGGTAAGAGAGCAAATCAACGTGAGCCCCGAGCAGTCCTCGCGATGATCCAAGTCTCGCCCGACGCTGAACTGGCCGCCTTATTGGCATGGTACGACAAGGTCGGGGGGGTGCTGGACTTTATCATTTTGCGACCTGAAGAGGCGATGGAGTCGGCTCCATTTCATCGAGCCGCGGCGCTCGCCGGGATGGCAACACTCGCCCGTGGCCGCGAGCGGTGGGCCGAAACCCATGCTTCAGAGGAGTATCCGGTCGACGTGTTCCTCCACGTCGAATGGGATGAGTTCCGCTTGATCGGCGGGCCTGTGCCTTTCAGCACGTTTTGGGGCACGGATGACGTAAAACCCAAGCCGATCGGCGAACGGGCTTGGTCAATCCCTTCTGTGGACGGGTACAAGACGGCCTTTTTCCTGCCGCCACACAACCTGAGGGGCTCCTGGGACGAACAGGATCGACTTTTCAACGGGATCAATGCATCAATCTTCGGCCCGGTGCCACTCGCCTGCGAGGTCTATTCTTGGTCCACCGACTGGTCGAATTACTTCGACGCGGGCAACGAATGGTGGGGAGCATTCTACTGGACCGTTCGCCCCATCGACTCGAATTTGATCGTCGTCATCGGTGCGTCCACTACCGATTAGCTTGGTAGTCCGGCCAAGCCAGGGGCTCGATGCAAAGGTACGTCGTCGCGACGCACCCTACTTCTACTTCGGCCTGAAGGGCCGCAACAGGACAGCCCGGGGTGAAACCCCGGGTACGCGACGGTCGCCACAGGATCCCACCCTGACGGGGTGGCACCGAAATGCTATGTTGGATCTTCGGCCCGAATGACCGCGACGAAGTGCATTCAAATCGCCCGCTTCACTACTCCGCGAAATCAATCCCAGACGTACCGCTCATCGAACTCCACGGAATATTTTCGGAGAAACGCCCTGTATTCATCCTGAAATGTTCTTGTCATGTGATGTGTTTTTTGGTTGTCGATATACTCTCGCGTATTCTCGACGTTCGACTGGCCGATCGAGAACGCCCCGTAACCGGTCTGCCAGTAGAACCCTCCAAACGCCGCCCCTCGGGTCTTGATCCAGAGGGACGAGTCCTTCTTGAGATCCTCAACGACGTCGCTGATCGCCGCCGTTCTTGCTAGTTGAAACAAGATATGAACGTGGTCGGGCATCCCGCCGATGGTCAGCGCGGGACGCGATTTCGCCTTGAGAATGCCCGACAAATACGCGTGTAGCGCCGATTCCACATCCGAGGTGATCAATGATTCGCGGTGCTTCGTGCTGAAGACGAGGTGGACGAGGATCGACGACAGCGATTGCGGCATGACTGTTCTTTCCAGGGGGAAACGGACATCGTCGCGTTATTTCGGTGTCACCCCTTCAGGGTGGAGTCATGTGGCGACCGCTGTGTACCCGGGGTTTCACCCCAGGCTGTCCTGTGCCGGCCCTTCAGGCCGAGGAGGAGATGACTTCGTGGAAGACGGCCAGGGAAGGTGCGTCGCGAAGACGCACCACTTCTTCCGTCAATCCTCTTTCGAAGGGCGATGAAATTCCACTTCGATTAGCTTATCTGAAGATTCGAACGTTTTCACTTCATTCCACTCTTTGGAGCTCAATCGAACCTGACATTTACCGCGACCCACTCCCGCTCGCGCCATTCCGTGAGAATCGGTCCTCCACCAGGAACTGATATTGACCTGCCCTTGCTGCTCCTTCCCGCTCGCATCGGTCCATTTCGGAGTGGCGAGACGACCGAGATCGACCCAGGCATTCGCGATCGGCGTGTGGTGTTTTCCTTGGGTCGCGCGAACCGTCACGGGCGTCGCTGAATACGCGGTGATCGTGACATTGGGGATCTTCGCGGACCCCGCGCTGAGAATCACGCCCGACCACGGGTCGCCGCCCCACTCAAGATCGACAATTCCCAAGGCGTAGGCATGTTCCGAAGGGGCGTTAAGGGTAAACGTGCCGTCGGCTCGGGTACGGATGGACGGACGATCCCCGTTATTTCCCCTCGGACCGAAGCCGAATCCTGTGATCAAAAGGCCTTCAGGGCTCGCTCCCGCCGGCATGACGAGACGTCCTTCGACCGGGACGCGGTGTCGGGCGTGAACCGTGACGACTCGATCGGCGACCTGACTCAGATCCGTCTCGTCAATCTTCCAGTCGGGGCTTATCAATCGAACTTCTACATATTTGAGGCTTTCGCGAGGAGCCCACGGTACGCGCGCGATGCCATCGGCGTCCGTCCGCACATGGGCCGCTTCGATCTTACTGGTGACGGCCCAACTCGAAACCGCCGCTTTGACCTCGACGCCGAGTTCCTCGCCACCGATCGGCTTGCCATCGGGGTCAATGACGCGGATTCGGAGCGGCTCGGGAGGGATCAGCGAAAGCTCGATTTTCTCTTGAGGGGGGCGGGCATCGAGACCTTCCACTCCTCGGACACCTCGCTCCGCGTGCCAGGCGACCAGTTCTTGAAGCGGGTCCAGGGGCGGGGAGCCGGAGTTGGGCTTTGCCATCAGCGCCGGAGATGCCTTGAACGATGAACGCCATTCCCGTGGCCGCGATCCGCGCACCTTCCACAGGACGTCCGCCCGCGACGACCGTGATTTCACACTTGATCGCCGCCGCGAGGGTCAGCTTGATCGGTGTCGCGGAGGCAACGCGAACGGCACCCGCGGAAATCATCAGGGTCGTCTGCTGGTTACCGTCGGCCGAACGGGCGTGTAATCGGGCTCCATTACCGAAGACGCCCCGAATTTGAAACTCGCCGACGGCATTCGTGCGGGCCACACTCCAGGGCTCTCCGTTGCTGCTCGTCGAATCCACGGTCGCTCCCGAGGCCGGGGAACCGTCCGGCATGAAAACCGTGCCGGTAAGCTTGATCCGATTTTCGTCGGCTTGCCTCTCGTTCGGCCCGAAGTCATTTGCGAAGGCACTGATGCAAACCAGGCCGAGAGAGAAGAACACTGTAGTCAAACGCAAGACTTTCATGTGCGTTCCCTCCGGCTTCGGGTGACAAGCGATTGTTGATGCTCAACGCGTCCAAAGCGTCGCCCCATAAACCGCATCGGCCCCCAGCTCTTCCTCGATCCTCAAAAGCTGGTTGTACTTGGCGACTCGGTCCGTCCTTGAGGCGCTTCCGGTCTTGATCTGGCCGCAGTTGGTGGCTACGGCGATGTCGGCGATGGTGGCGTCCTCGGTCTCTCCCGAGCGGTGGCTCATCACCGCGGTGTACTTGCTTCTCAAGGCCATTCCCACGGCGTCGAGGGTCTCGGTCAGCGAGCCGATCTGGTTCACTTTCACGAGGATGCTGTTGCAGGCATTCTTCGCGATGCCTTCGGCCAGGCGCTTGGGGTTGGTGACGAAGAAGTCGTCGCCCACGACCTGGACCTTGTCGCCGATTGCCTTGGTGATCGCGACGTAGCCGTCCCAGTCGTCTTGGTCCAAGGGGTCTTCGATCGAGACGATCGGGTACTTGGCCGCCCAGCCGGCGAAGAGGTCGATCATGTCCTGCGTCGAGAAGAGCTTGCTCGGGTTCGACTTCCAGAACTTGTAGCCCTTCTTGTCCCCTTCGTCGAACAGTTCCGACGACGCGCAGTCGAGCGCCAGGGCAAAATCCTTGCCTCGTCCCGAGGAATAGCCGGACTTATCGATGGCCTCCAGGATGAACTTGATCGCCTCCTCGTTGTCCAGGTTGGGCGCGAAGCCCCCTTCGTCGCCGACCGCCGTGTTGTGCCCGGCCTTCTTGAGCAGCGACTTTAGATTATGGAAGACTTCGGCGACCATGCGGATTCCTTCGGAGAAGCTCTTGGCTCCCAAAGGCATGATCATGAATTCTTGAAAGTCGATCTTGTTGTCGGCATGTTTGCCGCCGTTGATGATGTTGGCCATCGGCACGGGGATGACCCGGGCGTTGACGCCGCCGATGTATCGGTAGAGGGGCAAATGCAGCGCCGCGGCGGCGGCCTTGGCGGTCGCCAGGGAAACGCCGAGGATGGCGTTCGCGCCGAGTTTCCCCTTGTTCTCGGTGCCGTCGGCGGCGATCAGGGCGGCGTCGAGGCCGACCTGATCGGCGGGGTCGCGGCCGATCACGGCCTTGGCGAGTGCTCCGTTGGTGTTGGCGACGGCCTTTTTAACGCCTTTACCGGCGTAACGGGATTTGTCGCCGTCGCGGAGCTCGACCGCCTCATAGATGCCGGTGCTCGCGCCCGAGGGGACGGCGGCGCGGCCGAGGGTGCCGTCGGCGAGGGTCACATCGACTTCGACGGTCGGGTTGCCGCGACTGTCCAGGATCTCGCGGGCATGGACGGAGGCGATCGGGCTGAGGTGCGTGCTCATCGGTGGCTCGGAAGCTCCTGCGCTGGGCTCGTTACGGACCGCGATCATGACGCGATCGCGACGTTTCAGATCAGACCCCTAGAAATAAGGTGCGGACCCGATCGGGGTCAAGGGGAATGGGGGGTGGCGGATGGCGGATGGCGGATGGCGGATGGCGGATGGCGGAGAGGGGATGGCGGATGGGAAAGGGACGATGACGGATTTCACTCGTTCCCATGCTCTGCGTGGGGATGCCGTCTTGGACGCTCCACGTCCGCATTGGCTGACGGCAGACGACGCAGAGCGTCGAGGACGGCATTCTCAAGCAGAGCATGGGAACGAGTGCTTGGCCATCCGGAATCCGTCATCCGTCATCCGTCATCACAACAAAAACTCAATCGCGGGACGGTCCCGACCCTCCGTGTCATTGCCGGAAGGGGCGGGGCGTGGTCTCGGGGCTCTTTGGTAAGAGGCGGGACCGCCACGCGTTGCGCGCTCAACGGTGCTAGTTCTTTTGAGCGACTCTCCACTGTCGGGGATCAACGTCAGGAATAGGGTCCGCAAAAGCGGCCGCCACGAAGAAATTCCCTTCCTGAAAATTCAACCGGGAGAGCGCTCGGGCCGGGGTCCAGTCCGACTCTTTTCCCGAACCAAAAGGGTCGCGGCCCGCACGCTCTCTTTGGCATTTCCCGCACGCTCGTGACACAAGGCCGTCGCAACTTTCCGAGGGCCTCGTCTCCCAGGCTCTAACGTTATCGGTCCCCGGACTGGCCGGCTTGACTTGAGGGAGAATCGGTAATTTGGGGCGACTTGGCGACCAGCAGCGGCACAACGTACTTCCTCAAAAAAGACGGCAGGTCCGGTCCCACATGACCTCCGAAATGCCCCGTCCTCGCCATCGAAAACCGCCAGCGAACCTGCTTCAACTTGGCGTAAGACGACGCCCGATCAGGCGACGGCGGCCGGAATCCGACAAGCCCCGCGCTCACCGAGTGGACCCGGTCGATCGTCCCGAAAAGACGCGTCCCCGCTCCCAAAACGATCACATCCAGCGGAGACCAAAACACGACCATCCGGTTGTGAACCGCGGCGAGCGCCTTGCCCAGGTCATACCGCGGCGAGAGCGCCGGCGCGATCAGGACGACCGTCTCCACGGAGTCGGCCGCAAGCCGTTCGAGGGCCTTCACGACGACTCCCGTCCCCCCCGATTTCCCGATCAAATGGACGGGCTTGCCTGGATGTTCGTCGTGAAACGCGGTGACTTCCTCGACGATCTTCCGGGCGCCGGCATCGCGGTTGACGGGGTTGGTGAGGTCGGCGTGCCAGCGCCCGAGGCCGTGCCCCCAGGGGACGATCTTGACGACGAACGGAAGCCGCTCCGCCCCCATCACATACTGAAGGCCCGTTCCGCAAAGGTCCAGACCTCCCACCCCGTCCGCCACCAGGACAAGACCCCAGCCCTCGCCGTCCTTGATCCTCGAAAGGTCGGGAGGCTCGCCGTAGAGCGATTTGAAGATGTATTTGACAAAAGTTGAATAAATCATGGTGTCCCGGAGGGTCGTGGAGCGTCCCTGTAGTCTCTCCACGACTATGACGGAACGCACGGGGATGGTGCCAAAACGGCGGAACTCACACCGGCCGCCAGCCCCCCTTTTACATATCAGGAGAGATCGCCGACGGGAACCGGCTTGAAGCCCCGCTTCCTTCCGCCGAGCAGGACCCCTCCGAGATACGTCCCCGCCAGGACGACTAGCGGGCCGGAAAGCCACATCCAGAGCGGGTGCGGGATCATCGTCAGGGTCGTGAGTGTCGCCGGCATGATGATGATGCCGACGGCGATGCCGTGCCCGATCGAGACGCGAGAAAGTTTCGCCGCGAGCCAGGTGGCGAACCACGACCCGGCGAACGTCGCGAACCCCCAGGCGACCACCACGGCGGCCTTGGCACCCATCGGGATTTTTTCCATCACTTCTTTCATCGACGCCGGATCGTGAATGTCGATCACCAGACCTGGCGGGGGCGGGTAAACGACGTGCCCGACCATTTCACCGATGCCCACGAGCACGACCGCCAGCACCGCCCCGGCGAGGACCGCCAGAACGCTCAACAAAAAGCCTTTCATCGCCTCGGCCTCCCCCGGTTTCATGCCATTCCGCTCGCCATTTTCGTCATAAGTTCCCTGGAACGCCGGTCCATCTCCTCGGGGGCGACGTCTTCCTTGTGCGTGGAGATCGTCCACTGATGGCCGAAGGGGTCTTTGAGGGTGGCGGAGCGGTCGCCGTAGAACTGGTCCTGGATCGGGCGGAGGACCGTCGCGCCCGCGGCGATCGCCTGTTCGGTGATTGCGTCGGAGTCTTCGACGTAGATCACCAGGCTCGAGCTCGCCCCGCCCAGCGATAAGGGGCTCAGAGTCCCCTGTTCGGGGAATTCATCGGCAAGCATGACGGGCGATTCGCCGATTTTGATCTCGGCGTGGCCGATCTTGCCCCCCCAGTCCATCCTCATGACCTCGACCGCGTTGAACGCCTTTTCGTAAAACGCGATCGCGTCGGACGCGCCTCGGACGTAAAGATATGGCGTAACGCTGTGGTAACCGTCGGGGATCGGCTTCACGGCCATCGGGGCGGACTCCGTGTCGAGACGATGAAAATTGTTCATGCCGGACAAGACACACTCCTGTCCGATCGCCGAAAGTATACCCTTCAACACGAACGGTACAAGCGTTTAGTGGTCAGATTTCCGGATTTTCTTTTCCGGGTGCGAATCGCGGAGCGGAACCCATGCCGGATGCCGGATGCCGGAGAATGGAGAATTGCGAAGCCACGTACCGTCGAGTTCATCGCCGAGACCTACGTTGGGCTCTCCGACGGGCTGAGCTATGATGAGGAAGTGATGCGGCTCTACAGCGAGTTCAAGGGACCAACGCCGTGATCATCGCACTCTGCTTCGATTGCCGTCGGCTCTCCAACGAAAAAGGGATGAAGTGCGAGGCGTTCCCCGGGGGGATCCCCGACGAGATCATTCTCGCGGAGCACGACCATCACCGGCCTTTTCCCGGCGACCGGGGCCTGACTTTCCTAGCCAAATCCGGACCGGAAACCGCTACGCGGAAGACCGAAAAGGCGTAATCCACGCCCTGTTTCACCCCCTTCGACGTCGAAGGTTTCCGCATTGAGGCCCCGAATCGGGGCGCTCTGCATCACAACTCGACCTCAGGCGAAATCCGACGCCCCTCGGCTACTGGCCGAGGCTGGGTCTCGACCCAGCTTTCCCGGATTCAGCGCGGCACGCCGCTGTCGTCCAAAATGCGCTGGGTCAAGACCAGCCTACGTTTATGGAAAGAAACTCGGGAAGTGATTTACGTCCCGTTCCGAGCGGCGGATGAGGGTCTGCTTGCCGATCCGCAACGGCCGGGAACCCTCGTCCGGCTTTCGGGCACCTGCTCCCGAGGGGAGAAGGGTCAAGATCGGACTTTGCGATCCTCCTGGTGCCGAGCGCGGATTTCTTTGTCCGGGTCATCGGGCATGATTCCATTGGCCGGGCGTTTCTCAGTAAACTGGGGCGATGAACTCAGAATTAGCGAAGTTGCTTCGTTGCCCGAAGTGCCGGTCGGGTTTGATACCCGGTGACCCTTCGACGCCGGCGGGCCTGCGTTGCGAGGCGTGCGGGGCGTCGTACCCGGTCGAGAACGGGGTGCCCAGGCTCGCCGGTGAGCCTTACGTCGCGAGTTTCGGGCGGCAGTGGAACCGCTACGACGTCGCCCGCGACGACGAAGACCTCGCCACCTTCGCCGTGAAGACCGGGGTCGATGCCCGAACTCTCGGCGGCAAGCTCGTCCTCGACGCCGGCTGCGGCGGCGGCCGCTACGCCAGGCTCGCGGGACGGTTCGGGGCCAGGGTCGTCGGGGTCGACCTCAGCTCCGCCGTGGTGAAGGCCGCGTCGCTCTGTGCGGATTTACCCAACGTCCTGATCGCCCGGGCCGACCTGCTCGACCTCCCGCTCGCCCCCGCGGCGTTTGATCTGGTCTTCTCGATCGGCGTGCTCCACCACAGCCCCGACCCCCGCCGCGCCTTCTCGCAGGTCGCCGCCAGGGTCAAGCCCGGCGGCAGGTTCGCGGTCTGGCTCTATCGCAAGAACACCCCGCCCCAGGAGTGGCTGAACTGGGCGCTCCGGACCGTCTCCTCCAGAGCCCCCGCCCGGGCGCTTGAAGCGGTCTCACTCGGCCTGGGGGCCGTCGGGAGCGTCCCCGTCCTGAACAAGACGCTGAATAAGGTCGCGAACTTCTCGAACCACCCCGACTGGACACTCCGCGTCTGCGACAACTTCGACTGGTACGCCCCGAGATACCAATCGCACCACACCGTCGATGAGCTGAAACGCTGGTTCCGCGAGGAAGGGTTCATCGAAACCGTGGAACTCGCCCCCGCCAAATCGGGAAAAGTCTACGATTGGGCGTACCGCCACGACCTGATCATCGGCAGCGGAGTAAACGTGGCGGGGGTGAAGGGGGCATGATGACCGATGACCGATGACCGATGACCGATGACCGATGGCATTCATCCGCCATCCGCCATCAAATCTCAACCCGCCACGCTGTGCCTGTGGGGGATTCCCACCGTGGTTCTCGGGGTGGTGGAGATTCGGTTCTTGGGGTTCGAGGGGGCCAGGCCGCAGACCGCGGCTTCGAACAGGGCGAAGGGGCAGGGTTCGTCGAATTCGAGGCGGACCGAGTATTGACCCTGGCCCGTCGCGCTCACTTCATTCAGGTGCCCGCGGATGATCGCCTTCTGGCCCGGGGTTTCGAGGAAGACCCATATCGAACGTTTGCGCGGGGGCTCGGCGTCGAGGAAAATCTGGGCCCCCCCTCGGCTCAGGTTGATGAGCAGGGCGCTGTTCATGTGGAACTGTCGCCAACTCTTCCAGCCTAGCCAGGCGCTGCACTCGACGTTCTCGTGGCGGTCGGTTTCGCGACGTTCGAGTTCCGGCATGGGGGCGATGATCGCCCGCTTCGCCCGGTCTCCCCAGGCGTTGAACGCCCTGAGCAGGCTTCCTCGCGA
>JAYUFP010000596.1:0-4779 GCA_043738665.1 Isosphaeraceae bacterium | reverse complement strand
TCGAGAAACCGTCAGACGATCGCCCTCTCCCCGGCTTTGCGGGGAGAGGGAGGGGTGAGGGGCCGCGTTTCACTCGAAACTTCGGACGCGCCGGCGGGTCATTCCGGAACCCCTCACCCCTTACTTTCTCCCCGGAGTACCGGGGCGAGGGCGATCGTCTCAGGATTCGTCCGACTGTATTCCGCGACTGAAGACAATCTTCGTATGGATTCCGCGGAGACCGCGGCTTGCAAACGGCCGGAACGGGATCGCGCGCGCAACAAAACTCGCCGATCGAGGCCGACCGTTCCGCGGCGTCAATCCCAACGTTTCATCACCCCACCCTCGCACTCTCGGAATCGTCAAACGTCATGAGAGCGTTTGCCGTCGCGCCAGTTCCTGGAACGGTCCAATCTCGCTGATCAACTGCGTGTAGGAACCGCTCTGCACGACCTTTCCCTCGTTGATGACGTAGATCCGGTCGGCGTCGATCACGGTGCTCAGCCTGTGGGCAATGGCAACGCGGGTCGTTCCCGCGAGGCTTGTGTGGATGCTCCGGCTGACGATCGCTTGTGTGCGGTTGTCGAGGGCACTCGTGGCCTCGTCAAGCAAGAGAACCTTGGGGCGGCCGGCGAGCGCTCTCGCGATGATCAATCGCTGGCGCTGGCCGCTGGAAAGCCCTCCGCCGCCTTCGGTGATCACCGTGTGGATTCCCATCGGCATCTGTTCGATGTCGTCGGCGAGCCCGGCGAATTTCGCGGCCTCCCATGCGTCGTCCTTGGTGAGTTGTGACGACAGGCCGACGATGTTCGAGTAAACGTCCCCCGGAAAGAGTTGGGCGTCCTGAAGAACCACTCCGAGTTGCCTCCGCACTTCCTGGACGTCGAGCGTGGAAAGTTCCCGGCCGTCGTAGGTCACCACCCCCTCGGTCGGCGTCTCGAACCCGAGCAGGAGTCGTAGGATGGTCGATTTCCCCGAACCCGAAGATCCCACGATCGCGACGAATTCGCCCGCCCGCACCTGGATGTTGATCGCGTCAAGAATCAACGGGCCATCAGCGCTGTACCGGAATGAGACGTTCGCGAGACGGATCGCTCCGACGAGCGTGACAGGCTCGCCGGTGACATCGGACACCTCGGGGGTCGCCTCCAGGATCGGGCGGAATCGTTCATACTGTTGCAAGCCGTCGAGAAGCGGGAGGCCGATCCGCGCGAGGCCGATCAAGGCCATCATCATCTGCCCCATCGCAAGGTTGAACGCCAGGAAATCGCCCGTCGTCATCGACGCGTGGTCAGTGCCGATCACGGTTGCGAACACGACCATCAGCACAACCATCGGCCAGACGTCGCCGAAAAGAATCAGCGCGTCCGATAGCGATTGATAGCGGATCATCAACGCGAGCTGACGCCGGTAACGGTCGGCCCAGCGCGCGAATGCCCTGCGTTCCGCCCCGGCCACGCGCAGGCGCGCGACCCCGCCGAGCATCGAAAGGAGTAATCCCGAGATCTTTCCCTGCGACCGGGCGGTGGCGTTCAACGTGCCCCAGAGAAATGGCAGCGTCGCGACCGTGACCAGAGGTGCGACCGAGATCAGCGCGACCGCGACCAGAGCGAGTCTCCAATTCAAAAAGAAAAGCACGAGCACGTTGGAAAGTGAAAATATGGCGACCAGTAGAGAAGCGGCCGACGTGCTGGCCAGAACCTCGATCACCCGCAGCATGCCCATCGCCCGGAGCGAAAGGTCGCCGGCCTCTTGACTGCCGAAGAAACGCGTCGGGAGCTTGAGCAGCCGGTCCCAGACCGCCGGGAGCAACACGGATTCGAGCTTCCCCTTCACTCGCACCAGGGCCAGCCCTTGAATCGCCTGGAAAGACGCGACGGCGAACCCGACAGACACTAAAAATGCACATAGCAAACCAAGTTGACTTCTATCCGCGCGGGGGATCGCGTCATCGACCACCGTCGCCGTCACGGCCGGCACGATCATCCCGAGAAGCCCGCTGATCAGCCCCATCACCAGCAGGGTTTTCAACTCGCCGCGGATCGTCGGCCGACAGAAACGGAACAGGTCCCTCGCCGAGGGTTTCTCGCCGCCGAGGGTCTTGTAGAACATCACGGCGGAAGGCCGGACGGTTCGCGCGACCTCGACGGTCATCCGCGTGCGGCTCCCCGTGGAAGGGTCGAGGACTTCGTACCCCGCTCCTCGAATGGGGAGGAGTGCCACGGGGCGGTTTCCCTCGTTCAGGTATCCAAGAAACGGGCCGCCGTCGGTGGTCCACCAAGAGGAATCCAGCTTGATCCGACGGGTCCGGAAGCCCGAGGCGCGGGCGATGACGCGGAGAGCATCGACGGCGCTCCCTTCTTCGAGCGGGGGGGCGGTCACCTCCAGGTTCATCGCCGCGCCGACGGCACGGCAGGCCTCTTCCAATCGCTCGCGCCCTTCCCGCGTCGTCGCGATCGTGAGATTCGGATTTGCCAGGCGGGCGAGGCCGTTCAATGCGTCGGAAACCAGGGACTCATCACGGAGGGCCGAGCCCGCCATCCTCGCATAACGCACCGCGCGCTCGCGGGCCTTCGCTTGGGCGATCGCGTCGAGTACGACCTTGTGAAACCGTTTTAAGCCGACCCAAGGGTCGCCGTCTTCCAAAAGTGACTCGGTGTCCCTGGCGTGGATTTCGCCTTGCCCGGTAAGTGTCAGCCAGGTGTGAGGCGACACTGGGAAACGCGATTCGAAAGGACAGGACGGAAGTCTCAAACGGCCGTAGACGCGTAAACCGTCGTCGCAACCTCGGATCCAGAGTACCCGGCCGCGGGTCGACACGCATTGGTTGGCGTTCAGGGTACGGCTGTCCTCAGCGTCGAGGCGGACGGCCGCGGTCGGCGGTTCGCCGGGGTCCGTCGAGCGGCTGATGCGATCGACCCAGTCGTCAATCATGTCCGCGACGGCCCGCCGCCAGTCCGGCTCGACGCTGAGCCGCACCAACTCGGCCTTCGGAAAGGTCTGAAGGCGAGCGGGACCGACGCCCACGGCGAGCAGGCCGCCGCGATGGTCGCCGCGAACGCCGTCGATCGCGAAGATCGAACCCCCTTCCTCGACACGACAGAGATGCCTGCGGCTCCCGCGGGTCTGCCCGTGTTCGGGAGGCTCGACGTAGAAGACGTCGACCTGCCCGGCGGTCACCTTCCAGACCGCCCCGGCGTCATCGAGCGGGAGGGGTTGGTTTCCCGCGGTGGTCACCGTCCTGCCGTAAGGCTCCAGCTCCGACATCAGGCGAATCGCCGCGGCCTGATCCGTCAATGACGCCGACTCGCCGCCCTCGTCGGCGTGCTTGCCGTTGGCCGAGCCCCCGACGCTCGCCGCCTGGTAGGTTGTGCCGTTCGCGTATGACGGAACAAGCGCGACCCTCCCGCTCTTGGCGTTTCTGGGCTGGGGGGCCGCCGCCCTTGGGTTGATGGGGCTCGCGTGTTGGGTTTGAAGGTCGTGATAAAACCCCTCGGTCTCCGCGATCAGGTCTTCGTGTGTTCCGCGCTGGATGACGCGGCCTTGTCGGAGGACGATGATCTCGTCGCAGTCGCGGATGGTGCTGAGGCGGTGCGCGACGATGAGGCACGCGCAGCCTCGACGCCTCAGGTTGTCATCGACGACCGCCTCGGTTATCGGGTCGAGGGCGCTGGTGGCCTCGTCAAGGACCATCAAAGAAGGATTTCGGATCAAGCCCCGCGCGATCTCCAGGCGCTGGCGTTGTCCGCCGGAGAGGTTCCTCGCTCCTTCGGACACCGCCGCGTGGTATCCGCCGCGACGGGTGATGATGTCGCGATGAACCGATGCGTCGATCGCCGCCCGGATCATGTCGCGTTCGGGCACCGTGTCGTCCCAGAGGGTGAGGTTCTCTCGGACGCTCCCGCTGAACAGAAAGGCGAGGTCGTCCACCATCGTGACCTGGCTGGTGAAGACGTCGCGGGGGATCTCGTCGATCGAATGGCCGTCGTAAGAAATCACCCCGTTCCAGGGGCGGTAGAGGCCGGCGACGAGCTTTCCGATCGTCGATTTCCCGCTGCCGGATGCTCCCACGATGGCCACGCGGCTTCCGGGCTGAATCTCCATCGAGAAATTCTGAATCAACGGTTCGTCAACCGTTCGATTGTAGCCGAACGTGACGTCCTTCAAGACGAGATGCCCGGAGAGCTTGCGGGGTGCGTCGCGCGGCGGGGTCGCCGTCGATTCGATCGAGTTCCCGACCTCGACCGCCGATTCCTCCCTCGGCGCGAATGCGGGGTCGCGAGGGTATTGCAAGACGTCGTCGAGGCGGGCGAGCTCGGCCTTCAACGACTGCACGCTCGTTCCCAGTCGGACGAGTTCGCCGAACGGGCGGTTCAGATTGATCATCAAGGTCTGCACGGCCACGAGCGCGCCCACGCTCATCAACCCGTCGATGACGCGCCGGCCCCCGAGCCAGAGAACCATCGCCGTCGTCACGAGTGAAAGCAACGGAGGCATCACGACCAGAAACGCGTTCGCCACACCGATGGTCTGCAACGAGTTCGTGACCCTCGCCAGGTAGCCTGTCAAACGTACCAGCGCCTCGGGCTCCGCCGCGCTCGCCTTGATGGTCTCGATCATCTGCACCGAGCGCATCATGCTGCCGTAGAGCTTTCCCATCACCTGCTTCACCTTGAGATTCTCGTCGGCGAGTAGCCTCGAGACGGCCAGGATCCCCGCGAGGTTCAAGCACCCGATCCCCATGCCGACCGCCGCGAGAACCGGGTCGAACGCGGTCATGACGGCCGCGTAGAAGACGCC
>JAYUFP010000595.1:0-4782 GCA_043738665.1 Isosphaeraceae bacterium | reverse complement strand
TGCCGACCGCCGGGATGTGGTATTTCCGGTTCTCTTCCCAGAAATTCATCTTGAAATCAAACGCCTGCGGGGCGAATCCGGTCGTCGGCCGCAGCCCTTTGCTCGCGGTGTAGCCGCTCGAAAAAACGCGGAACTCCAGGTTGTCGGTCACGCCGTAACGGATGAGGTATTCCCAGTTGTAATGAGGCGCAGTCAGCCGGCTCGGACCGTAGAATCCGACGGGTGAGTTCTCGATATACATGCGCCCCCGCGGCAAGGTGTATGCACCGTTGGGGAAGTTGGCCGTGTCAGGGTCAGGGTCTCGGATGTCGATATGCGCCCTTCGCCTCAGTCGGCGTCTCTTCGCGCTCTCGGCATCGCGGTCGAGGTTCCAGCGGTCCTCGTGGATCAGATTCATCGCCCAGGGGAACGGAAACGGGTCGTAATCGCCGTTCTTGAATCCATAGCGCTCCGCTGGGTCGTCGAAAATGTCGGGGAACTCGAGTTCCTCGTCAGGACCAAGTTCGGAAGCCGCATGGTTCCGCGCGATCGAGCTGAGCCCTCGCAGCGCCGGAGACGCGGGATCGGCCGCGACCGACGTCGAGGCAGGTGGATTTTGGACCGGGACGACTTTGCGGTCTTCGACGCGCTGTGCCAGCGCCTCGCGAATGGAACCCGCGTTGGCCACGACGATCAAGCATGCCAGAGGCAAGTAGTGGGCGCGGCATGGCCGAGACCTCGGCGCAAAAACGCCCTCCGGCCTTTCCAGGTCCGAACTCCTTTGTTCCAGCATCCGACACCGAATTCTTTAGGGCACGCGATTCGCGGACTGAACACCAAAAATTGATAGCCACGGCCTCCGCCGCCGGTAGGTTGCCTGAAAAGCATGGATTTGGGAAGTCCGATTTGAAAGCGATTCGGCGATTCGGCGACCCAAAGGGATCGGAAACCGGGTGCCATGCCGCCGCGTCGTAAGGGCTTCTTCGGGGAGGTGACGACGATGCGCTCGTGCCCGCGAAGTGTAAAGGTATACCACTTGCTGAAGTTTCCATGGGGTGAAGCCCATGGTGGGTCGCGAGCCGTTCAAGGGCTTTTAATCGATGCGCCGTCTGCCGATTTCGCAGGTTCCTTCTTCCGATAGGTGATCTTCGCCGACTTGACCTCGACGTTCCCCGGCAGTTCCTCGGTAAACGGTGTCGCGTCGATGTTCACGGTCTTGCGAATTCCTTGATACGTTCCGTGTTCCCGCGCCGCGTCGATCGCGATCGTGTATTCGCCCGGCGGGAGAGGTTTTTCGTGGTCGTCGAGGCCGTCCCAGATCACGGCGTACTTGCCGGGGGGTCGGGTCGGGCGCGAGAGGACAAATATCATTTCCCGCTTATCGGTCTTCTTGCGGACCTTGTCACTCCGGAACCAGCGCCTCAGGTCGGGAACCCACTGGAACGGCCCGGCACCCCCTTGTGAGACCCACAAGACGAGGTTGCGCACCGGAAACCCGTCCTTGTCCTCAACCCAGACGGCGATGTAAGGACGGCGGTAACGTCCAGGCTCGGACGCGGGTCGATTGATCTCGAAATCGACGGCGACCTCGAACTCCTCGCGCCGAGACGATTTGTCGACCGGCTTTTTTGAAGGGTCGTCCGCCAAGGCCAGGAGCGGCGTCTGCTCGAAATCGCCCCAACGCCCGCTCCTCGCCACCCGGCCGTTGGTGCCCACGATCATGCAGGCAACCCCGGGGAGCGAGTCCGCCAAGCGTACACTTTCCCCGGGTGCGAGGACGTTGAACGCCGTGGCAAGTGCATCGGCATCGGCCGAACGATCGGCGATCACCGTCGCGCTGGCTACCGCATCGGCGGAACGTCCTGTGCGTGGATCGATGATGTGGGAATACCATTGCCCCTGTATGCGATACCCGCGGTGCCGCCGCCCGCTTGTCGCCACAGCTCGGTGGTTGATCTGAACCGTCGTCACCGTCCCGGACGATTCGGAATCCGATGCGGGGTCGATGATCCCGACTGTCCACGCCATCGATCCCGCGGCGTGGAGGTCTCCGCCGACGTTCAACAAGAGCCCGGACACCCCGTCTAACATACCGGCATCGCCGGCTTTTTCGACGATGTATCCCTTGGCGATTGCGTTCAACGTGAGGGGGCAGTCCGACAAACGTTCCGCCGTCTTTGAGACCGCGTCGAGTCGCCATGCCGGGCGGGCAGTCGAAGACTTCATTGCCTCGAACGCAGCGGCGGTCGGCACACGATCGAGCGATTCGCCGTGTGACCAGAGTCGGGAAAAAGCCTCGGCCCGCGGATCGAATGCACCGCCGGTGAATTCTCGCCAGCGGTCGGACGCACTCAATACTTCATACAATTCAATGGAGACAGGCACCGCGACATTCTTCGTCCTCAGCCAGCGTCGGAATTCGCTCGACGTATCATGGGCGCTGAAAACACGGGTCAGGCGGTCGATCTCGGCCAGCACGCGGCGTTCCGCCGTGGAAGCGGCCTTCACGTCGTCGGCCTTGACCCTCAGTTCGAGTGCGGTACCCATCACGTTTTCATGATGAAATTCGTAATCCTCAGTGGCGAAAGTCGTTCCGGGAGCGGTCGCGAAGGCAATGAAGACGACACATGTGGCGAGTCGTGTCATGAACGTTTCCTCGGCAAGCTTCAAAAACGATCGCCAGGTTTTCCCGGCATGCGTTCCGGAAGTTCGCAATCAGCGAGTTCTTCGGATATTCTACGGCAACGGCGGGCGCGGGGTCATTGCGTTCGCGGACAAATCCACGCGCGAGTCGAAACTACCAGGAAACCTCACAGCCATGGACGAAGGTCAATCGACACAACGCCGAATCGTGCGGATCGTCAACGCCCACGGTCTCCACATGCGACCGTCTACCCGATTCGTGAACCTGGCGACGTCGTTTGCCTCGGAGATCAGCGTCCAATTCAGGGGGACGAAGGTCAACGGAAAGAGCATTCTCGACATGACCCTACTCGCGGCCGAATGCGGATCGGATCTTGAAATCGAAGCCAGAGGCCCCGACGCGGAGTCCGCGCTTGACGCGTTGGCCGAACTCGTCGCCGCGGGCTTCCACATGGGAGACGAGTAAGGCCTGGTTTACCGCGGGGGGGCGTGACGGTTTTGCCGACCGTCCTGGGTCCGAGCCGTTGCCGAAGACGGTCGGCGACCACGGTACCCGCGCTTAATCCTTGACGGGAATGCCGTCGGGATTCAGTCGCTTGATCTTCGTGTAACCCAATTCCTTGAGCTTCGGCTCGACGGACTTGCGGTCACCGACGATCAAGATCACGCGTTCTTTCGGAGCGACGACCTCCGCCATGACCTTGCCGATCGTCTCCGGCTTTGTGGCTTCGAGCCGTTCCAAGAACGTGCTCAGGTAATCGAGCGGAAGCCGAAACTCGGCCATTTCTTCAAGGATTCCGGCGATCGATCCGGGAGACTCGAACATCTCCGGATAGGACTTCATTTCGCCGCCGACCGCGGTTGCGATCTCCTCGACGGTGAAGGGTTTGCCCCCCGCGAGGCCGTCGAGTTCCTTCAGCGTTTCCTTCAAGGCGGGGGCGGTGGCGTCGGCCCGCACCTGGGTGCTCACGAGCCAGAGACTTCCCGTCCGACGGAAACGAAACGTCGAGCCCGCACCATACGTGAATCCGTTCTTCTCGCGAAGGTTCTGGTTCAGACGACTGAGAAAGTCGCCGCCGAGAATGCGGTTTCCGAGCAGGGTCGCGAAGTAACGGGGGTCGGAACGATCGACCCACCGCCTGCCTACGCTCAAGACACTCTGCACGGCCCCCGGCTTATCGATAAAGTGAATGACGTCGGGCACAGCGACCACTGTCGCCTTCGGTCGATCGGAAGGCTCGTCCCCGCGCGGCTTCCAGTTACCGAGCGAAGCTTCCAGCGATGCGAACAGGGCGTCGGGCTCGACATCACCGACGACCACAAGGATCGCTCCTTTGGGGCCAAGCTTGGCATCGTGGAAAGCCCGAACGTCGTCGAGGGTGAGGGATTTCACCGTTTCAGGGTAACCGTCGGTCGGATTTCCGTAGGGGTGACCGGCGCCATAGAGCAGGACGGGCAGGGCTCGCCGCGCGATCCAGTTCACGCTGTCGGGACCCTGACTGAGCCCGGCGAGTTGGAGGTCGCGTTCGCGGGCGAAGTCTTTCGGATCGAAACGCGGGGTCGTCAAGACTTCGCCAAGGAGATCTAACGCGGGGTTGAGATTCCGCGAGATCGTTGAGAAGCCCATGACCGTGTTGTCGCCCGAAGCCCCGGCACCGAGGGTCACGCCCAGAATATCGAGCGCTTCGGCGAGTTCGGTCGCGTCGCGGGTTTTCGTTCCTTTATCAAGAAGTGATGCGGCGAGCGAGGCGAGTCCCGACTTGCCTTTCGGATCGTCGGCCGTTCCCGAGGGGATGACAAGCCTGACCGTGACCAGGGGAAGCGTCTTCCACGGAGCGACCCACACTTCGAGGCCGTTAACGAGGGTTTTCCGCACGAACTTGGGCGGCTGGATCGCCGGAGCGGCGGACGGCCCGGGGAGTTTCGACCAGTCGGGACCCGCGGCAGGCGCTCGGCTCGCGAGCGCGAAGGCGTCGGTATCGGTCGGGTTGGGGCCGGCCTTGACCGCCTCACTCTTCGCCTTTCCGGGACCGACCGGCTCGGTCCACAGGGCGAAGCGCTCCGGCGTGAGGTACTTCTCGGCGACGAGCGTCGCCTGCTGATCATCGGGCGTGTAGGTCGTGCGCGTGGTCCGGTTCGCATCGTCGGAGGGATCACAAC
>JAYUFP010000594.1:0-4786 GCA_043738665.1 Isosphaeraceae bacterium | reverse complement strand
GGGGCGTTCCAGACCCAAAACGGCCTGCCGCCGAGGTCGACGGCGCAGGTCACGAGGGTCTCGTCCATTGGCAAAACCGTGTGCCCATAGCGCCTGATTCCGGCACGGTCGCCGAGGGCGCGGTCGAAGGCCTGACCGAGGCAGATCCCCACGTCCTCCGTCGTGTGGTGGGAATCGACGTGCAGGTCGCCTGAGCACGACGCGGACAGGTCCATCAGCGAGTGCCTGGCGAACAGTTCGAGCATGTGGTCGAGAAAGCCGACGCCGGTCTTCGCGTCGGACTTCCCTGTGCCGTCCAGGTTCAGGCTAAGCCTGATGTCGGTTTCGCGAGTCTTGCGGACGACTTCGGCGGTCCGGGCACCTGGCGATGGTGTCGCGCTCAATGCGTCGTGCTCCCTTAATGATCCGCCCGTCTCAGACCAACAATCGCAGTTCCGTCAGCAGACGGTCGATTTCATCGTCCGTGCCGACCGTGATTCGAAGCCCCGGTTCGAGACCGGGATACTGCATCAATCTGACGAGAATTCGCTTTTCCTTCAAGGCTTCATAAATTGCCGCGGCGCGGAAGTTTCCAAGACACCATACGAAATTGGCGTGGCTTTCGGGAACGAGGAACCCCAGCGAGCGGACCGCGTCCGTCAAGCGTCGTCGCGTCGCCAGGATCATCTCGCGACAGTCTCGAAAGTAGTCCTGATCCTCAAGAGCCGCGACTCCCGCCGCGAGGCTCAGGCTGTCGCAGTTGTAAGAGTCCTTCACCTTGATCAATCCCTCGATCAGCTCCGGGCGGGCGATCGCATAGCCGAGCCGAATCCCCGCCAGACTGTATCCTTTACTGAACGTGCGAGTCACGATCACGTTGGGGTGGTGATTGACGAGGTCGACACAGTCGGTCCCGGCGAAGTCGGCGTAGGCCTCGTCAACCACGAGGGGGCAGAGAAGTCGTTCGGCGATCGCAGAGACTTGCTGGGGAGTCAGGCATGTTCCCGAGGGACTATTCGGGTTCGCAAGGAAGGCGAGCTTCGCGCCGGGGACCGCGAAGGATTCGGTATAGAGAGTCCAGTCGTTCTTGAATGGGACTTCCACGTACTGTGCGTTTTGAATTTCCGCAAGCGTCTTGTAAAGGATATAACTCGGCGTCGGCGCGACGATCAAATCGCCGGGGCCTGTGAAGGCGCGGGTAAGGATCGTCAGCAGATCGTCCGAACCGTTGCCCGCGAGGATCATCTCAGGCTTCACGCCGTGGCGTTTTGCGGCGGTTTCCCGGAACGTCGTACCGACAGGGTCCGGGTATTTCCTGAGTCCTTCCCCGATTGCACTCGAAATCGCCTCAAACACGCTCTTCGAAGGCGGGTATGGGTTCTCGTTCGTGTTCAGTTTGATGAAACCGCCGCCCCGCGGCTGTTCGCCGGGTTGATACCCGGCCATCCTCTCGATGTGAGGTTGAAAATAGCCGCTCATCACAAACTCGATTCCAGAGATGTCGGGGCTAGTCCGGCAAGCGTCACGAGCGATTCGTCATCGACCCGGTAGACGGCCCACTCGTCCTGAGGCCGCGCGCCGACGGAGCGATAAAAACCGATCGCCGGCTCGTTCCAGTTCAACACGGCCCATTCCAGACGGCCGCCGTTCCGCGTGACGACGTTCTTCGCGATCGTCGCCAGCAAGGCCTTGCCGATTCCCAGACCGCGGTGCTCGGGCTTGACGAAGAGGTCTTCAAGGTAGACCCCCGCCTGCCCGCGGAACGTCGAAAAGGTGCGGAAAAAGAGTGCGAAACCGACGGCCTCACCGTCCACTTCCGCGAGGATCGCCTCCGCGGCGCGTTCGGGACCGAACAGGTGTTCGCGGAACGACTCGGGCGTGGCCTTCGCGTGCTCCTCCAGCTTCTCGTAGACCGCGAGCTCGCGGACGAGGTTCACGAGAATTTCGGCATCCGCTTCGGTGCAATTCCGGATGAGATAGGGTGGCGGGCTCACAGCATTTCCTCGACAAGCGGGAGCGGGTCGGCGAGGCGGACATCGACACTGTACCGGTGGGCCGTCAGCCCTTCCTTATCGGCAAGCATCCGGACGTCGGGGGCGAGCGATTCGAGCCCTTCGCGGTTCACGAAGATCATGCTCGTCCGTTTCAGAAAGTCATTCGCGGAAAGACCCGAAGCCCATCGCGCAGTGCCCCCGGTGGGCAGGACGTGCGAAGGACCCGCCGCGTAGTCTCCCACGGCCACGGGCGTGTCATGGCCGAGAAAGATAGCCCCCGCATTGGTCATGCGAGTCGCGAGCCTGTCGGGGTCGGACGTCGAGATGTGAAGGTGCTCCGGCGCGATCAGATTGGTCAGCGCGACGGCTTCTTCCTCGTCGCGAACCAGGATCAAGGCACCGAAACGTTCAAGGCTGTCCCGGGCCAGGTCCCCGCGGCTCAGTCTTCCGAGTTGCTCGATCAACGCCTCGACCACGCGGTCGATCAGGTCGGCCTCCCAGGTGATCAGCACGCTCGCGCCCGGCGAATGTTCGGCCTGGCTGATGAGGTCCGCGGCGACGTAGCGCGGGTCCGCGGTCCAATCGGCGATCAAAACGACCTCGCTCGGTCCGGCGATGCTGTCGATGTCGACTTCGCCGAACACCTGTCGTTTCGCGAGCGCGACAAAGAGGTTGCCCGGCCCGACGATCTTGTCGACCTGGCCGATCCCCTCGACGCCGTACGCCAGTGCGGCGACGGCTTGTGCCCCACCGATTCGGTAAACCTCGGTGACGCCGAGCGCACGGCAGGCCGCGAGCAGGTCGGTGTTGTATCCCCCGAAAGCCGTTGGCGGCACGACGACGGCGATCTCGGAAACGCCCGCCGCTTGTGCAGGGACGACCGTCATCAGGAGCGACGACGGATACGCCGCGGCTCCCCCGGGGATGCAGACGCCGACTCTGCGTAATGGCCTGTAGCGGAGCGTCAATTCGCAGCCCTGGCTTTTTCGCATCACGGCGTCACGGTTGAGAATGCCCGACTGGAACGCGAGAATATTGTCGCGGACCCGTCGAATCGTCCGCAAGTAAGCGGGATCGGCCGCTCTGTACGCGGTTTCGAGCTCGTGGGCTCGGACCCGGACCTCGTCAGGCTTGAGGATGACGCCGTCGATTCGTTCGGTGTAGTCGAGGACCGCTTCGAGTCCCAGGCGCTGGACGTCGGCGCAGATGCGTTCGACGACCCGTTGGGGTGTGAGGGCTTCGCCAAAAACGTCGATCGTCTTGGCGCGGCCTTGCGGGCTGACCACATCGCCTCTGGGACTGAGTTGCCGCCGGAGTCCTCGGATCGCCTCTCTCGCGTCGTCGTTGGCACAATCGATTCGACTGATATTCAGGGTAGTCGTCATCGGCTCCGAGGTCTCCGCCAGAAAGGGACAGTTCGCATTGTATCCGGCTCGTCGAGGCTCCGCCGCACGTTTCTTCCCCCGGGTTCGCGGACATTGCCGGTTTGTGGACGCAACCGTTGACCCGGCGATGCACTTGTGTCTTAGAATGGGCGTCCTGAACGTGGCCGCCGCCTGCCCCAATACGCCCGAACCAAGGTGTGTCCGATGTCCGACTTGATCGATTTGAGGTCTGATACGGTCACGCGGCCCACGCCGGCCATGCGAGCCGCGATGGCGGCGGCCGAGGTCGGCGATGACGTGTTGGGCGAAGACCCCACCGTCAATCTCCTCCAGAAGAAGACGGCGGAACTTCTCGGCAAGGAAGCGGCCCTCTTCGTGCCGACGGGGACCATGGCCAACCAGATCGCCATCGGAATTCAAGCCGGCCCCGGCGACGAGCTGATCAGCGACCAGACCGCCCATGTCTACGTCTGGGAAGGCGGCGCGATTTCCCGGCTCTGGGGAGTGACCGCCCGAACCGTTCCGGGCGACAACGGGATCATCTCCGTCGACCAGCTCCACGGAATGATCCGTCCCGACGACGGTCATTACGTCAGGACGCGATTGGTGTGTCTCGAAAACACTCAGAATCGCGGCGGGGGGCGCGTCCAATCGATCGGCGACGTCGCGAAAGTCTCGGAATGGGCTCGATCGCACGGCCTGGCGATGCACCTCGACGGTGCCCGGCTCATGAACGCGGTCGTCGCCGGCGGGACGTCCGCCGCGGAATTCGCCCGCCACTTCGACACCGTTTCAATCTGCTTCTCCAAAGGCCTCGGAGCCCCGGTCGGCTCGGCGATCGCGGGGAGTGCCGAGTTGATTCGCAAGGCCCATCGCCTCCGCAAAGTGCTCGGCGGAGGAATGAGACAGGCCGGCGTCATCGCCGCGGCGGCGATTTACGCGCTTGATCACAATATCGAGCGGCTCGCCGAAGATCACGCCAACGCCAAGATTCTCGAACGTGCGGTCCTGGATACGAAGGGCCTTAGCCTGGAGTCGGGAGCCGTGGAAACGAACCTCGTCTGGATTGTGGTTGACCCGTCGATCGGAACGGCCCCGGACGTGGCAGCAAAGCTTAAGCAACGCGGGGTACTCGTCTCGGCGCTTGGGCCGCAAGTTTTACGTGCCTGCACTCACCTGGATATCTCGCGAGACCAGGCTCATTGGGCGGCGGCGGCCCTAGGTAAAGTTGGCTCGATCGATCGATGACTTGCCTTTTTGGTCGCTAGAAAATGGTAATGGATCCAGGATGCCCGGGTGCGCCAACGGATTCCTGACACCTTTTTTCTCCCGCCGGCTTCGCGCCGCAGGATTGCAAAGTCCCCCCTGATCCCTTCTCCCCCCGGGAGAAGGTGCCGCGAAGCGGCGGATGAGGGGCTTCTCGCCTTG
>JAYUFP010000593.1:0-14009 GCA_043738665.1 Isosphaeraceae bacterium | reverse complement strand
AGTCTGTCCGGGAAGTTTCCCGGAGAAAAACGATGGCGGATGACAAATGGCCGATGACCGATGCGAGAAAACCGGCGGGGAAACGCCGCGTTCGCTCTGTCCGATCCGTCATCAGCCATCCGTCATCAGCCATTTCCTAGCCAATTCCTTTCCGGACGGACTCTCAGAGCGAAAGCCAAGGGGGAAGCTCGCCGGCTTTCGGCAGCTTGATCACGCTGACGCTGAGCACGTCGGGGTGGGCCTTGACTTCCTCGACGGCCGCGTCGGGCGGAACCGAGTCGAGCTTGACGACGCCGATCGCCTCGCCTCCGGGCATGTCCTGCTCGCGCCCGACATTCATGTTCGCGATGTTGACGTGGTGACGCCCGAACGTCATCCCGATGAACCCGATGAGGCCGGGGACGTCACGATGGGTGAAGATCAAGAGCGTGCCGTCAAAGTGGGAGTCGAGCCGGTACGGGCCGAGCCGGACAAGGCGGAGGAACTCCTTGCCGAACAGAGTTCCCGCGGCGAGGTACGACTTCCGATCGGTCACAACCTCGGTCTGGATCATCGTCCCGAAGTCGCCCGGGTCGGTCGACTTCTCTTCGACGATCGAGATCCCACGCTCCTTGGCCATGACCTCGGCATTCACGAGGTTCACGGAATCGGCCATCGCCGATTCGAGCCAACCTGCCGCGAAGCTCGCCGTGATCAGACGCGTGTTCTTGTGGGCGACCTCGCCGCGGTATCGAACCGTCGCACTTTTGACGGTACCGCGGTCCATCTGCGCGTGAAGCATCCCCAGCCTGCGGCCGAGGTCGAGGTAGGAGCGGAGGTCTTCAAGTTCCGCACGGTCGAGCGTGGCCATGTTGACCGAGAATCGGACCTGCCCACGCTTGAAGTAATCGATCACCAGCCTCGCCGCTTCGACCGACACTGAGATCTGAGCCTCTTCCGTCGATGCTCCGAGGTGCGGGGTGACGAGTACGCTCGGGTGCGCAATCAGGGGGTGGTCGGCCGCGGGGGGCTCGGGGTCAAACACGTCAATCGCCGCGCCGGCAACCTTGCCGGAGTTCAGGGCGTGAAGCAGAGCCGCCTCGTCAATCAGGCCGCCCCGGGCACAGTTGATGACCCGCACGCCGGTCTTCATCTTCGAGAAGGCATCGACGCCGATGATGTTGCGAGTCTCATCGGAAAGCGGTGTGTGGACAGTGATGTAATCACACCGAGGCCAGAGGTCTTCAAGTGAGAGACTCTCGATCCCGTATTCAGCGGCTCGCTCATGAGAAAGGAATGGATCGAAGCCCACGACCTGCATGTCGAAGCCTTGCGCGCGCTTCGCGACGGCCAGCCCGATTCGCCCCAGCCCGACGATGCCGAGGGTCTTGCCGCCGAGCTGAGTGCCGGTGAACTTGTTTCGCTCCCATTTTCCCGCCTTGAGGCTGTCGTTGGCCTTGGCGATGTTTCGCGAAAGGGCCAGGATCAGGGCCATCGTCTGTTCGGCCGTGGAGACGGTGTTGCCCCCCGGCGTGTTCATGACGACGATCCCTTGCCGGGTCGCGGTCGGCACGTCGATGTTGTCGACGCCGACACCCGCGCGAGCGATCACTTTAAGACGGGTCTGACCTTTAAGCACCTCGGCGGTGAGCTGGGTTCCCGAGCGGATCACGATGCCGTCGGCTTCCGCGAGCGCCGCGATCAGTCCCGGGGTGTCGAGCTTGGTCGCGACCACGACCTCAAGACCGGGCTCCGCCCGCAGGATTTCGAGCCCCTCATCGGCCAGCTTGTCCGTCACCAGTACGCGATACGACACGATCGAATTACCTCAAATTTCGATGAATGCAGCAATTTTAACCGCGGATGACGCCGATGAACGCAGATAAGATCAAACAAGCGGATCATAAAACCGAACCTCAAGTCATTTTCTTGTCGGTGTCGATCCGCGTCATCTTCGGTTCAATGTTTGGGAGCCGTCTTAGATTCCGGGTTCACGATGGCCCACGCTGAGAGTCCGTCCCGGAAGTTTCCCGGAGAAAAACGATGGCGGATGACCAATGGCCGATGATCGATGCGAGAAAACCGGCGAGAAAACGCCGCATTCGCTCTTTCCGATCCGTCATCAGCCATCCGTCATCAGCCATTTCCTAGCCATTTCCTTTCGGGACGGACTCTTAAAGGCTTAGCACCGCTTTCCGGCCCAGGAAGACCTGTTGGGCTGCCGTGACGGCGACCCCCGGTTCGACCTCGAATCCCAGGTCGTTCAGCACCATCTCGAGCGCGGCGAGGCCCGATATCACATCGAGCTCGTCCATGTAGCCCATGTGGCCCACGCGAACGATTTTGCCCTTGAGCTTGTCCTGACCGCCCACGGTGGTGATTCCGAATCGGTCGGCCAGGCCGTCGCGAATATCGCCGTCCTTGAAGCCTTCGGGGACGCGGAAGGCGGTCAACCCTTCTGCCGGGCGGGCGCTGAAGAGTTCGAGGCCTAACGCCTGGACGCCGGCCTGGCACGCCTCGCTCATCAGTTTGTGACGCTTCCACACGTTCTCGATCCCCTCGGCCTTGATCCGCTTGAGCGACGCGCGGAGGGCAAGGATCAGGGTATGCGCGGGTGTGAACGGAGTGTCGAACTCCTTCATCTTCTTTCGCGCGGTCTTGAGGTTGAAATAGAAGCTGTGTGAATCGAAGGCGTCGATCTTCGCCCACGCCTTCGGGCTCACCGAGATGAAGGCGAGGCCGGGCGGAAGCATCAGGGCCTTCTGCGAGCCGACGCAAAGAAGGTCGACCCCCCATTCGTCGGCGCGACATTCCATGGCGCCGACGCCCGAAATGCCATCGACCGCGTAAACGGCATCGGTCTTGGCGACGATCTTGCCGATCGCCTCGACGGGGTGGCCGGTTCCGGTCGAAGTCTCCGAAAGCGTCCCCATCACGCAAACGGTGTCGGGGTGGGCCTTCAAGGCGTTTTCAACCTGTGCCGGATCGACGGGTTGGCCCCACTCGGTGTCGAGTGCGAGGGCGTTGATTCCGTAGGCCTTGCAGATGCTGCCCCAACGCGCCGAGAAGTACCCCGCCGAAAGAACGATCGCCTTGCCGCCGGGCGGGACCGTGTTGACGGCCGCGGCCTCCATCGCCCCCGTGCCCGACGCGGTGAGAATCAAAACGTCGTTCTTGGTCTGGAAGACGTCCTTGAGGTTGGCGGCAACCTCAATGATCACCTCCTTGGCCTCGGCCGAGCGGTGGTGGATCACCGGCCTGGCGAGCTCAAGCAGAACGTCCTCGGGAACCGGGGCGGGTCCGGGGGTCATCAGTCGCGGCTTCCGCATCGCTAGGGTCCTTCACTCTCTTCGTTTCAAATCGCTTCGGTGGCGGTGGAGGTTGAGGGCTCAGGGTCAGCGAAAAACGAAATGACCTTTCGCGGAACTCGTCACGCACGTCGAGTTTTAGGGTTGCTCATTGCTTTGAGCTTCAGCAGGATCGATCACGCGTTCCCCCGCGGAGAAACAATCCACTCAGCCATTTTTCGCACGAATCCAGCCGTGGCTCAGGTCGAGCCCAGATCGCCTCGCAAGTGGCGGGATCGACCGCCCAGTCGAGCTAAATAGTGTACCCATCCTCCGCCGAATCGGGAAGGACAGGTGACGCCCTCAGCGTTTTTTCTCGCCGTAAACGTCCTCGGCCGAGAATACCGGCCCGCTGGTCGTTTCGACGGTTCCGTCGGCATTGACCCGCCGAAAAAAACATGAGCGGTAGCCTTCATGGCAGGCACCGCCGACCTGCCTTGCCTTGATCAGGATCACGTCGGCGTCGCAATCGATATAAATCGATTCGACGTCCTGAACATGGCCGGAGGTTCCGCCTTTGTGCCAGGCCGACTTGCGTGAACGTGAATAGAAATGAGTCTGCCCCGTCGCGAACGTGTTCCGCAACGACGACTCGTCCATCCACGCCAGCATCAAGACTTCTCCCGACTCGACATCCTGGACAATGGCCGGAATCAGACCCTCCGCGTTCCATTTCAGGTCTGAAAAGCCGGTCGGAGCGGTTTCGATTTCCGTGCGATTCACAAGGGCGCCGCGCGCTCGCGACCTCGGGAGTATTTCTGTCGGTAAATGCACAAGCCCTATTTTGACCGATCGCGGCGACTTTCGCCAGTTCGATTGATCCCTTACACCCGTCTTAGAGTCGAATAAACACCTTGAATCGATACAAGACCGACATGAGCAGGAGCCAAAAAATCACATAGCCGAGGGCGAACAGGAACGACGCGAGTGAAGGGTCGGCCCATGACGCGAAGCCCTGCCGGTAGATCAACGCCCGCAGACTGACAGTCTCTCCCAACGGCCCCGCGACCTGAGTCTTCGAGATCACCGACATCAACAACCCCGAGAAGACGTACGCCGCAAGCGGGTTCGCGCCGAACACGAGGAACGGCCAGGCCCATCGCTTCGCGCCCTCGACCTCGACGAACCAGCCGAAAAGTCCGAGGATCAGTAACGACCACCCCGCGCTGTAAAGCGCGAACGAACTCGTCCACAGGGCTTTGTTGATCGGGAAGGCCAGGCCCCAGAAGGCCCCGAGCGCGACCAAGACGCTCCCTGCCGCGAACACTCCCGCGACCTTCTCGGAGATCGGCCGCGCGTTCAGGAACCAGAGGCCGGTCAATACTCCAATCAAGGTGGTCGCCACCGCCGGGATCGTGCTCAGCAATCCCTCAGGATCGTAATCCTTCTTATAGAGGTGGCCCGATAGAACACCGCGATCGACCCGGGCGGCGAGGTTGTTCATCATGCTCAGGTCCCCCGCCCCCACTCCCGGCACAGGAATCCACATCATCGCGGCCCAGTATCCGACCAGGAGGGCGATCGTCGTGATGATGAGGGCGCGTCGACTCAAGAAGAGGAACAGTAGCGACGCCGCCATGTAACAGAGGGCAATTCTTTGAAGCACGCCCGGGAATCGTCGCGGCCAGAGGCCGGGAAAGGCATTCATCAACATCCCGATCGCGAAGATCAGGGCGGTCCGGCGGAGAACCTTCGCGACCAGGGAACCCGTCGAGTCGCCTCGTTCGGTACGTTTCGAAAACGCGAGCGGAATGGCGACGCCCGCGATCAGCAGAAACGAGGGGAACACAAGGTCGGTGGGGGTCCACCCGTGCCAGTCGGCGTGTTTGAGCGGGGAATAACGTTCCGACCCTGTTCCGTTATTGACGAGGATCATCCCGGCGATCGTGAGGCCTCGGAAGGCGTCGAGGGATTCGAGTCGATTCTTGGGAGTGCTCATGGCGGCGGTGCGTTCCGAAGAATGATTGGGCGCGGCGTTCACCGTGGGCGTCAAAAGTGACAGGGTACGGATTTGTGCGACGAGATTCGAGGGGTGCGATTCAAAAACATCCTGTGGATTCCATGCAACGCAATGATGGAAAGCGCCCTCCGCAACTTAAGGTTATTGAGGAAGGGTCGTCGACCGGGAGTTTGCGGGGTGCGCCGGTCGGGTTGCGATCTCGTCCCCTTCCACGATTGAGCCTGCAACGTCCGGTCGACCCGACTCGCCCAGAGGCCACCCCGCCCCTTGCCGAGCCGATTTGGCCCCACCGGTCGCGAGCCCATTGATGATCGAGCATGACGCCGCGCATGATCCCCTGACTCCCCGAGTGACCGAGGCGCTCGCCAGAGACCTCGGCAAAGGCATCGCGCGCCTCGATCCGTCGGAGATCGGCCGTCTCGGTCTCAAGGTGGGCGACGTCGTCGAACTGATGGGCAGTCGAAAAACGGTTGGCAAGCTGATGCCAACCTATAGCGCCTATCGAGGCCGGGGACGGATCCAGATCGACGGCGTGACTCGCGAAAACGCGGGGGCGTCGATCGACCAGCCGCTCCAGGTTTTGGCCGTTGGCTCAAGGACGGCCGAGGTCGTCTGCCTCGGACCACTTTCCCAGCCGCCGACCGATTCCGAGATTCGCGCGTTGCCCCGAATCATCGCCGGCCTTCCCGTACTTCTCGGCGACCGCATGCGAGTCAACCTCCACGGTCAGCGTGCCGCCGATTTCAAAGTGCTCCGCACTGTTCCCGCCGGTCCGGTCGTGATCACGGCGTCGACCCGTATCGAGATCGGCCGCGTCACGGCCATCGACTCGCTCCCGCTGGAACGCAGAAGTTTCCGTCCGTTCGCCTATGAGGACGTCGGCGGCCTGAGGCGAGAGCTCGCCCGCGTTCGAGAAATCGTCGAACTGCCTCTGCGCTATCCGGAAGTGTTTAAGAAATTGGGGATCGCGCCCCCCAAAGGCGTGCTTCTCCACGGCCCCCCCGGCTGCGGCAAGACCCTGATCGCTCGCGCGGTGGCCCATGAAACTGAGGCCTCGTTCTTCGCGATCAACGGGCCTGAGATCATCCATAAGTATTACGGCGAGAGTGAGGCCAGGCTCCGCGAGGTCTTTGACCAAGCGGCGCGACAGGCTCCCAGCGTGATCTTTCTTGACGAGCTCGACGCGATCGCCCCCAAGCGTGACCGCGTGATCGGCGACGTCGAAAAGCGCGTCGTCGCTCAGCTTCTGACCCTGATGGACGGACTTGACCAGCGTCCGCAAGTCGTAGTCCTCGCGGCGACGAACCTCCCCAACAGCATCGATCCCGCTCTCCGACGCCCCGGCCGATTCGATCGAGAAATCGTGATCCCGATCCCGGACCGCGACGCCCGTCGCGAGATACTGGACATCCACCGCCGCGGAATGCCCATCTCTCCCGAAGTTGACCTCAACGAGGTCGCGAATGTGACCCACGGGTTCGTCGGGGCCGACCTCGAAGCCCTATGCCGCGAGGCCGGGATGACCTGCCTGCGCCGGATGCTGCCGAGACAGGCGGTCGAGACCGATTCGGACCCGTTGCCGCCGGAACTTCTCAACCGTCTGGAGATCACCCCCGAAGATTTCCGGGCTGCCCTTCGCGAAGTCGAGCCCTCGGCGATCCGCGAGGTTTTCGTGGAGCGACCGAACGTGGGCTGGGATGACGTGGGAGGCCTGGCGTCCGAGAAAAAGCGATTGATCGAGACGGTTGCCTGGCCCTTGATTCATGCGGCGCGCTTTGCCAAAGCGAAGGTGAAACCGCCGCGAGGAGTTTTGCTCACGGGGCCGCCGGGTTGCGGAAAGACCTTGCTCGCCAAGGCGGTCGCGAACGAGACGCGGGTGAATTTCCTCTCGGTGAAAGGGCCGGAGTTGCTCTCACGGTTCGTCGGCGAGTCCGAACGCGCCGTGCGCGAGGTCTTTCAAAAGGCCCGTCAGGCCGCACCTTGCCTCGTCTTTTTCGATGAGATCGACGCACTTCTGCCGACTCGAAGCACTGGGCCGACGGAGGACCGCGTCGGCGATCGGGTCCTCGGTCAGTTCCTCGCTGAGATGGACGGCGTCGAGAGCCTCGAAGGCGTCGTGATTCTGGGAGCGACGAACCGTCCGGACCGTCTTGACCCCGCGTTGTTGCGGCCGGGACGGTTCGAGATTGTCCTGAATATCCCCCTACCCGATCTCAAGGCACGCGAAGAGATTGCCCGGATCGCCCTGAGGGACAAGCCGGTTGCGGGGGACGTCGAAGCGAGTGTCGTGGCGAACGCGACCGCCGGGTTTTCAGGGGCGGAGGTTCAGTCCGTCGTCGCCCGCGCCGGGATCGCGGCGGTCCGGCAATCGGTTGAAGATGGGGTCAGCGACCCCGTCTTGACGGGAACCCACCTGGCGGCGGCAATCGCCGAGATCCTGGCGGCGAAGTCCGGGTCGACTTGAGACGGCTCCGCCTTCCCACGAGTTGCGCAGTGAGTCATCCCAATCCCTTTGGAGTGCGGAAGCCTGCTCCCGCTTTCGTGACAGCCTTCGCCCCCACTCGGGCCTCGAATCGGGGTCGCAACCCGGCGGCAAGCCCCCGCGGCGGCAAGCCGCACGCACTCCAAAGACTGACCGACTTCGTCATTCGTATGTTCCATCGGCCGGAAGAATGTCGTTAGAATCGGGAAGCGTCCGACTCGACGATCCGACTGGAGCGATCCCCATGGCCGACCCCCATTCCTCGACCACATCGCGCGGCCCACTCGGCGACCTCGACGACTGGGAATCGGCGCACCCGACCGATCTCGCCACCGGCAAGACGTTTCGCGACTACCGCACCAACGTCCGACCCGGCGTGGTCGAGTTCTATCGCCAGAACCACGCCAACCAGACCCTCGGCTTCGTGAGGACGAAAAAGGCTGAGTACCTTCCCCGCACCAAGAAGGTCATGGGGATCTGGGAAGCAATGGAGTTCCTGAACACGCTCATCGACGACAGCGATCCCGACACCGACCTCTCTCAGATCGAACACTTGATGCAGTGCGCCGAGGCGATTCGCGCCGACGGTCACCCGCGATGGATGATCGCGACGGGCCTGATCCACGACCTCGGCAAGATCCTCTGCCTATTCGGCGAGCCGCAGTGGGCGGTCGTCGGCGACACGTTCCCCGTCGGCTGCCGATTCTCCGACGCGATCGTCTTCCCCGAGTTCTTCGCCGACAATCCGGACAGCCAATCACCCGAATACCAGAGCGAGCGCGGCATCTACTCCGAACACTGCGGGCTCGACCACGTCCAGCTCTCCTGGGGACACGACGAGTATCTTTACCACGTCGTGAAAGACTATCTCCCCCCCGAAGGCCTGGCGATGATCCGGTATCACTCGTGCTACCCGATCCACCGCGAAGGGGCGTACGGGCATCTGATGAACTTGCATGACCACAAGATGATGGAGTGGGTCGTCAAGTTCAATCCTTACGACCTGTACTCCAAAGGGTACGAGCGGCCGGACGTAAAGGCCCACACGCCCTATTACGAGGATCTTATTGCCGAGTTCTTCCCGGACGAACTAGCGTGGTGAGACGCGATCTGGACCCCAAGCGGGGTCGAATCCGATAACGGTCGCCCTGGCCCCGGCGCTCTGAGGAAAGGGCGACCCTCGGTCGGTGAAAAGTTGGGGTTGCCCGGCCTTTGAGTTCATCCCGAATGCGTGGCGTTTTTTTTCCGGGTTGCGAGACCTTGGTATCGCCTCAAACAATGTGGACATCGACTTCGGTTGAAGTGAAGCCGACGCGAATCCGTTAGACGATCGCCCTCACCCCGGCGTTGCGGGGAGAGGGTCGGGAGAGGGGCCGCGTTCCGGTCGAAGCTTCGGACGCGCCGGCGTGTCTTTCCAAGACCCCGCACCCCTTACCCTCTCGCCGGATTACCGGGGAGAAGGCGATCGGCTTAGGATTCGTCCGAGTGTGTTCCTTGACCGAAGTCAATCTCCAGACGGCTTCTGGGGATACCACCGCTCTCAAAACGCCGGAACAGGATCGCGCGCCGGTGATTTTTAGCACATCGGGCGGCAAAAACTCGCCGATCGAGACCGACCGTTCCGCATCGCCGACGCCGACGTTTTAGCAGCCCGGGGGCGACCGTCTGGCGGTTTAACGCGATTTCCCGTTCATCGCCGCGATAATCGCATCGGTATCGTAGACACACCCTCCCCAGGTCCCCCCACTAACCGCCTGCAAGGCCGCCCAGAGCCGCGTGTCGTCGGGCAAATCCGGGTCGGCCGAGAGTGTCGGATGAGGCGTCCGACTCGCCAGTAATTTCGTCCCTTCCTCGATCCCGAACTCAACCCCCTCCGCACCGACAAGATCGACCGTCCCTTCCAATCTCACGCGGTCGACGACGATCCGGATCAAATCGCCGTCGCTTACTTTGCCCAAGGGTCCCCCGGCGAGCGCCTCAGGCCCGACGTGGCCGATGCAGGCACCCGTGGAGACACCCGAAAAGCGGGCGTCGGTGATCACGGCGATTTGCTTTCCGAACGAAAGGTGCTTCAAGGCCGCCGTGATCTGGTAGATCTCCTCCATCCCCGCGCCCATCGGCCCGCGACCCATCAACACCAAAACGTCACGGGGTTTGAGCGGATTCGGCCCTTGCCCTTTGATCGCCTGGATCGCGTCGTGTTCCCTGGTGAAAACGCGAGCGGGGCCGGTCTTGCGGTAGACACCGTCGGGGTCGACGACACTCGGGTCGATGGCCGTGCTCTTGATCACCGAGCCTTCGGGTGCGATGTTCCCGCGGGGGAAAGTCACCGTGCTGGTGAGCCCGCGTTCTTTGGCCCGCGCGGGAGTCATGATCACTTCGTCGGGGTCGATGCCATCCTGTTCGTAGAGCCGTTCTCGCAAACGCTTCCGACGTTCCGAGACCGACCACGCATCGAGGACACGACTGAGTGGGCCGCCGGTGACCGTTAATACGGCTTCGTCGAGCAGGCCGAGCGCTCGCAAGTGGAGCATGACCTCCGGAACACCACCGGCGAGGTAGACACGGACCGTCGGATGATACGTCGGGCCGTTGGGGAGGACGTCAACGATCCGAGGAACCTTGACGTTCACCTCGTGCCAGTCGTGGACGGTCGGCCGCTCCAAACCCGCGGCGAAGGCGATCGCCGGGATGTGGAGCAGGAGGTTCGTCGAACCGCCGAACGCCGCGTGGACGGTCATGGCATTTCGGATCGCGCTTGCCGTAAGGATGTCGCCCGTGGAAGTTCCATTCGCAGCCAGATCGACCAGAGCTCGCGCCGAGCGCCTTGCCAACTCGCGCCAGATCGGCTGTCCCGAGGGGACCAACGCGGAGTGCGGCAAGGCCATTCCGAGCGCCTCGGCAACCACCTGAGACGTCGCGGCCGTCCCGAGAAATTGGCATCCCCCGCCGGGACTCGCACACGCGCGGCATCCCAGTTCCGCGGCCTCCTTCAGGGTGAGTTCGCCGTGGCTGTATCTGGCCCCCATCGATTGAACCTTGCCGGCGTCCTCGCCCTCGCGAGGTGGCAAGGTCACGCCACCCGGGACGATAACACCGGGCAAATGCTTGGTCCCGGCAAGCGCCAGCATCATCGCGGGCAGCCCTTTGTCGCAGGTCGCCACGCCGAGCACTCCTTTTCGTCGTGGGAGTGAGCGTATCAAACGGCGAAAGACGATGGCCGCGTCGTTGCGGTAGGGGAGACTATCCATCATCCCGGCGGTGCCCTGGGTTCGGCCGTCGCAGGGGTCGGAAACCATTCCGGCGAACGGCGCGACTCCCAGGCTTTTGAGCGTCTCGGCCGCTTCCTGGACGAGCAAGCCGATTTCCCAGTGGCCTGTGTGATAGCCGAGCGCGATCGGCGTTCCGTCGGGAGCGCGCAGGCCCCCCTGCGTGCTGAGGATCAGGAACGGGTCGCGGTCGACCTCATTCGGGGTCCACCCCATCCCGGCGTTCTGGCTCAGTCCGAAGAGGTCGCCCGAGGGCCAATCCCTGAGCATCGCGTCGGTGAGCGGCAGAGCCCCGACGGGACCGTCTGCCTTGGTTTCGACTTCGAAACAAGCCGACTCGCGCTCGCCGAGGAGATCAGAAAGCGTGGACTTCATGTGCGTTGGCATGGCGTTTTCTCCGAGAGCGATCGAAGCGTTCGTCGTTCTCGAATCAGAGCAGGAATGACTTTCGTTCGCAACTCTTCAGGCCGTCGGATCCTGATGTTGGAATCTCCGGCGGAAGGACCCTATCATGACCTGGCTTCGTCACCAATTGATTCGGCCTTCGCAAGGAGCGTCCATGGAACTCCGCACCGCCGACACGCCGAAAGCCGCCACGGGGCTGGAAGGCCTGGAGAAGCTCGCCTGGTTGATGGACCGGGCGTTCACGATTCCCGGGACGAACATCAAAGTCGGGCTCGATGCCTTGATCGGACTTCTGCCCGTCGGCGGGGACGTCTTGACGGGGTTGGTCCAGGTAGGAATCGTTCTCGTCGCGTTGATCCACTACCGCGTTCCGCGCGCAGTCGCCGCGAGGATGGCGGCCAACGTCCTGCTCGACGTCGGTTTAGGCGCGGTCCCGCTCCTTGGCGACGCCTTCGACGCCGTCTTCAAGGCGAACACCCGGAACATCAAGCTTTTGACCGAGGTCCAAGAACAACGCGCCCATCATCGGCCGGTTGCGACGTGGGGCTCGTGGGTCTTCCTCGGGGCGATCGCATTCATCCTGATCGCGGGCCTTGCGCTTGTCGTAATCGGTTTCATCGCGGTCGTCACCTGGCTCCTGCGACGACCCGCGATGTGAGCATCGATCCTTTCAGGAACTGACGACGAGTTCCTTAAGCGGTTTGCCGCCTTCAACCAGCCGGATCGGCCGGCCGTCGGGCGACTCGAACTTGAATTCGGGGTCGATGCCGAGCGCCGTGTAAAGCGTCGCGGCGAGGTCCGCGGGAGTCACGGGGCGATCGACCGGGGCGTCGGCCTTCGCGTCGGTCCGTCCGATCACGGCACCGCGCGGCATTCCCGCTCCCGCCAGAATCGCACAGTTGGCGCGTCCGTGGTGATCCCGCCCGGCGTTCGGGTTGATCTTCGGGGTTCGCCCGAATTCGCCCATCATGATCACGAGGGTCGTGTCGAGGAGGCCTCGCTCTTCGAGGTCGACCAGGAGCGCGGCCAGTCCCTGGTCGAGCGGGGGTGCGAGCGTGTTCTTGATCATCGGGAAGTTCTGCTGGTGCGTATCCCAGCCGAGGGGGCCGGGGCCTTTGTCGTTCAGGGTTACAAACGACACCCCGGACTCCACGAGCCGACGGGCCAGCAAGCATGCCTGGCCGATGGTCGTTCGGCCATACTTTTCGCGAAGCTCGTCAGGCTCGTTGCCGAGGTTGAAGGCCGCCTGAGCGGCGGTCGACGTCAAGAGTTGATACGCCTGGTCCGAGAACTGGTCGCGGCTGGCGGTCAACGGCGTGGGTGAGACGTCCTTGGAGAATCCGTCGAGCGACTTGACCATATCGCGTCGGCGACGAAGCCGGTCCAGGGTGAGCTTGTCGGGCGGCGTCAAATCGCGAACACGGAAAGTCGGCGAATTCGGGTCGTTCAGCACGGTGAACGGGTCGTAGGCCGCGGAGAGATACCCGCTCGACGAGTAAATCGGGGCGTCGGGCACCGCGACGTGAGCCGGCAGTGCCGCCTGCGAGGACTCGCGAATCTTCGCGACGACGCTGCCATAGCCCGGGTAAACGAGCGCGGGGGTCGGCCGGTAGCCGGTCAAAAGGTGATGGGCCGCGCGGTCGTGATCCGCCTCCGGCGAGGTCACGCTCCGGATCAACGTCACGCGGTCCATGACCTTCGCGAGTTTGGGAAAGACCTCGCTGATCTTCACGCCCGGGACCGCCGTGTCGATCGGCTTGAACTCGCCGCGGACGTCAGGGGTGGCGTCCGGCTTGGGGTCGAAGGTGTCGATATGGCTCGGACCGCCCGCCTGCCAGATCAAGATGCAGCTTTTGACCTTCGCCGGGCTCGCTCCGGCGGCAAGGGTCTGGAGTCTGAAAAGCTCGTCGAGACCGAGGGCGAGGCCCCCCGCGCCGAACAAACCCGCGCGGAGGACCGCGCGACGGCTCGGACCACGGCATGTCGTCCCGAAATTCTGCTGCGGGCGGTTCGCGGACATGGGAGGTCTCCGGACTGAGAATCGAAGGACCGACGACCGATCAAAATGCCACGTCGCTCAATGATTGAAAGCGAATTCTCGGGAGTTGAGAAGCGCCCAGAACAGATCTTCCACCGCTTCCCGGATCTTGGAGGCCTGTTTCAACTCGCCCGACCACCGGGATACCTCTTCGGCCGAAGGGGGTCGACAGACCGTTCGCATGTACAAGTTTTCGACGATCTCATCGGGCTCCGGGTTCAGTTCCAGCAGGTCGGAAAGATACCCGTTCAGACTGGAGACCTTCCCTTCGATCACGTCGCCTCCCATCAGCAGAAGCGACTGACGGAGGCTCAAAGGCGGGGCCGAGACCGTGGAACATGCGACGGTTCTGGGACAGCGCCCGAACGTATCGAGGATCGTGCTCGCGGTCGACGGGTCGTAGACCTCAATCGCCAGACGGGAGTTTGAGGCCTGCTCCGCATAGCGGTTCGGGACCGCGGTCGCCTGCGCCAGCGCGTCGGCCATTTGGTGCGCTGTCAGGGGGCGAGGAATCTGATGGGAGAAGAAG
>JAYUFP010000592.1:0-4787 GCA_043738665.1 Isosphaeraceae bacterium | reverse complement strand
CTTGAGCCGGCGGACCGCGTCCGGAAGCCGATCGGAAGCGTCGGCAAGGCCGTGCTTGCTGATTAACCCGCGCGCCACCGCCAGGTCGGACCGCAACGGACGGAGGTCTTTTCCCAAGAGCCTGTAAAACTCCGATGCCAGGCGCGCGGGGGCCTCAGGGTCTTCCGGAACCTCCGCCACGACGTGAGAGTTCGCCACCGACAACGCCGGAGCGGCGGGGGTCAGCAAGGGTCCTCTCGCCAAAATAAGCTTGGGACGTCCGGTGGATTTCATGGCGTCCCATCCCGTATCCGCAATCACGCCTTCGGATTGCAAGGCCGCAAGGGGCGCTGAGAACTGTCGGACGGCGTGCGACCGCCGCGACTCGGCCACCACCGGCATCGCGGCGGCGAGCCTGTCGTAAGCGAGTTCCAGCGCGTCCCGCTTGTAGAACGACGGGAGGAGATACTCGTAAAGCCGGCTCGCCAGGGGGCCGACCTTTTCGAGCCGTTTCCAGAGTTCATAATCGACGGGGGCCGAGTGCAGCGCGTTCAGGCTCTCCAGGTACCAGGGGGCGAGCCAGAGGCGGTTGGCGTCGGTCGTCGTGCCGTCGACCCTGGGTTCGTTCAGAAACTCGCAGTCGGAATAGAGGCGTCGCCAGGTCTCGCGGGTCCTTCCGTCGACGGCCTCCAGGCCGAAGATCTTCAGGCCCCAGGTCGCCCGGAGCGCCCCTTTGAGCTCACCGTCGCGCCTTCCTGAACAGGGGAGACCCATCCTCCGGCAGAGTTCCCGCCAGGCCCAGGTCACAGGGTTCTCGAACGGGAACCCCTGTTCGGCCACGATGCTGAGGAGCGCCATGTGGACCCGCCTTGAGAGCGGACCGGGATACGGCGTGTTCGCGTCCCGTTCGGTCCGGATCACGGCCTCGACCGTCCGCTCACCCCGCTTTCGGGTGTGCCTGTACTCGAACCCGTCCAGACTCGCCGAACCCTTCACGGCCAGGGTAAAAATCGGAACCCGAAGCAAGGTCGCCTCGGCCCGCAAGATCCGTCTTGTTCGTTCCCCGGCGTCAGCCATTCCGCGCACGTCCCCTCATCCCAAAGTGCCTTGCGAGTCAGTCTCAAATGAAGTCAGGAAAGGATAGACGACGCCCGGCCGATTGCAAACCCGTTCACGGGATGGATTTTGAAACACTCCCACGGGTTTCCAGACCCGCACGGACGGGGGTCGTCCCACGCCGCTTCGGGTGTCTCGCCACGCACTGCCGGGTTTCCATCCACGCGGTCTGGGGTTTTCTTCCACGCGATGTCCGGAATCGTAACAGTCCTTCATTTTCGGTAGGACGAACACCCAAACAGGCCGCATGAATTCGACCCCGTCCCGCCTCGTTTTTTACGCATTCAACCGCTTCACCGCGTATGCACGAAGCGCGCGGTCCAGCGCGTCCAGGTCACCCAGATGTTCCCGGGCGTCCTGAATCCGGTTCACCGAGTCTTTCCGAGTTCGGATCGCTGCCAGATACTC
Organism: Isosphaeraceae bacterium; assembly: GCA_043738665.1. Taxonomy (GTDB): domain Bacteria; phylum Planctomycetota; class Planctomycetia; order Isosphaerales; family Isosphaeraceae; genus JAYUFP01. The sequence continues at coordinate 3,284 of JAYUFP010000592.1, read as the reverse complement.
GCGGAACGCCGGCACTCGCTTCCCGTCTTTCAGCAAATAGGAAACAAGCAGCCAGCTCTCCGGATACCCCAGCTGCGATTCCAAGACGCGCCTGTCGTCGGTGAGCAAGTCCGAGACCGGTATCCAGGGAATCTTCCTACGCTGCCCGGCCGCCAGGTTGTCCAGTTGCGCCGTGTTGTTCTCTCCGGGAGACGTCTTGCCGTTGAACTTGCGGACTTCGCCATACATGGCCAAGCCCTCGCCAATGCAGCGAGGCACATCCCCTTTCCGTTCGAGGAGCCCCGTGTTGAAGGTCAACTGGTGGGTCGCCTCATGCGCCGTGTGCCGAAGGTTCTGGTAACCCGGCCTGAATCCGAATTGGGGGCCGAGGGCGCGGTGGTCGTAGACGATCAGCCGGTTCTGGTCGGGTTGATAAATCCCGTGGATGGGCGGCGGGGGGCCTGGCCGTTTCGGCAACGGCTTAGCGTTGGGTGAGAAGAACGAAAAGAACGCGCGTTCGTCGGACAGGGTCACCACAATCAGGCGATGTTCGGGGCGGTGAATGTCAAAGCCGAGGCCTTTGTAATAATCGAGATAATCCGCGGCGACCGCCTCGCAGTCGCGCAAGGTGAGTTCGCGAAACGTCGCGGAGGCGTCGCCGACGGCCAGGTAATTAGCCGATTTCGACGTCTTGAACTCGGGCAAGCGGGCGTCGACCCCGGCGGCCAGAACGTCTGTCAGTGCGTGCTCTTCCTCGTTCGCGGGATCGGCTTTTTTGGCGGGACCGGGGCCGTCGTCCCCTCTCGAAAACGAACCGCGGGCGCAGGCCGCGAACATGGCGGTCAGGGCCTCGCGACGGCCGACGCCGAGTGGAGCGCCTGCCATCCGACTCGATCCGTCTTGCATCCCCAAACCTCCCTCGAACGTGTTCCGGTGCCAGGATGTTGCCGAGTCAGGTCACGCCCGGTCTCCGTCTCCTCCACCGCGTTGCTTGTCTCAAGAGCTTAACGGAACTCAACAAGAAAAGTTACGCCGCGGCGACGCCCGGTCAAATCACTCCGGCGGTTCCCCTTCTCCGCAATCCGTTCGCGCCTCAAAATCCGGGTTGTCGTCGTTCCTCGACGGAATTCGGTTGAGACGCCGCGCCGCGCCGGGTATTGATCTTCAAGGTTCAAGATCAGAACGACTCGCGAAAGAATGGCGGATGCCGGATGCCGGATGAGGGGACACGGATTCAGCGGCGTTGGCAATTGGACATCGGATGAGGCCATTGACCATCCGGCATCCATGAACCCGGCATACCTCTCATCATAGAGTATCGTCCGAATCGTCAGACTGTTTCCTGCAATCCGTGTTTACCGCATGAATCCGAATCCTCTCCCAATCGCGACCACCCGGAGGCTTGATTCCCGATGACGTCTCACGACGAGCAGCCGCCCGAAGACCCGAAAGCCCCGCTCAGCAAACTCGGCCCGAACGCGACCGCACTTTGCCTTTCGGGGGGCGGCTATCGTGCGATGCTCTTCCACGTCGGGACGCTCTGGCGGCTCAACGAGTCGGGGATGCTCCCCAAGCTCGACCTGATCTCAAGCGTCTCCGGGGGGTCGATCACCGCCGGCTGCCTGGCCAAGAATTGGAACGATCTCGCGTTCGACCGCGACGGCGTGGCGACCCTGTTCAAGCAGAAGCTCGTCGAGCCGATCCGCAAGGTCGCGCGCACCACCATCGACATCTGGGCGGTGCTCGGCGGCTTGCTCTTGCCGAAGGTGACCGTGGGCGACCGCGTCGCCGCGAATTACCGCAAACTCCTGTTCGGCGGCGCGACCTTGCAAGACCTTCCCGACGCCCCCGCCCCGATCTTCGTCATCAACGCGACGAACGTGCAATCGGGGGCGCTCTGGCGGTTCTCGAAGCACGACATGCGGGATTACCGCGTCGGACAGGTCTGCCGGCCGACCGTCCCCCTGGCGCGCGCGGTGGCCGCGTCGTCGGCGTTTCCGCCGTTTCTCTCGCCCTTGATCCTCGACCTCGACCCGGCGTCGTTCACGCCGAAGTCCGGGGACGACCTCCAGGTCGAGCCTTATACCAGCCGCGTCGTCCTCTGCGACGGCGGGGTTTACGACAACCTCGGGCTGGAGACGGCCTGGAAGCGCTGCAAAACAATTTTGGTGAGTGACGCGGGTGCCAAGATGGCCCCCGACCCCTCGCCGAAAGGGGACTGGTTCAACCAGCTCTGGCGCGTGTTCTACATTGAGGACGACCAAGTCCGGAACCTCCGCAAGCGCGACCTGATGTCGGCCTACACGTCCAAGCCCCCCCGGCTCGGAGGAACCTACTGGGGTATCCGCACCGATATCACCGAATATCCCGTCACCGACCCCTTCAATTGCCCCCTGGCGCGCACGACGGAACTGGCCGCGGTCCCCACCCGGCTGGCTTACCTCGACGCGAGGACTCAAGAACGTCTGATCAACTGGGGCTACGCCGTCTGCGACGCGGCTCTACGCTCGTATGTCGACAATTCATTGGTCAAACCGCAGTTCATGCCTTACCCGCAAACGGGGGTTTGAGCCAAGAAGCTCATTGGGGAACCATCTCAAGGACATTGAGGGTTTTTTCGAAGCCATCGGACGTTCGCCCTCGCCCCGGTTTTGCGGGGCATTGGTATCGACACAAACGAAACGGACATCAACTCAAGGTAAAAGTGAGCCGACGCGAAACCGTCAGACGTTCGCCCTCTCCCAAAAAAGCCGGGGAGAGGGCGACCGTTATAGGATTCGCCCGAGTGCGTTCCGGGACCGAAGTCAATCTCCGTGGGGCTTGCGTGGATACCACGGATTGCAAAAGGCGCGAAAGGGATGGCTCGCCCGTGATGTCATCACACCGCGCGCAACAAGAACTCGCCGATCGAGACCGACCGTTTCGCATCGTCAACGTCAACTTTTCATAAGGCCGGGGCGAAGTTCCTGCTGAGCCGACCGTCGGCCCGGCTCGCCCTCGCGTTTTGAACGTCTCCTTCAATGCCGCGCCGAGCCGGGGTGAGGGCGATCGCCTAGGAATCTTGCCGCGTAACGACTCTCCATCCCCACGCGATTTCCTCTCAAGTCGCGGGTCACGGAAAGCCTAAGAGTCTGTCCGGGAAGTTTCCCGGAGAAAAACGATGGCGGATGACAAATGGCCGATGACCGATGCGAGAAAACCGGCGGGAAAACGCCTCTTACAATATTGCAAAACCGTCCCTGATCCCCGATACCGTACTTTTACGGACATCGCTTCAGGGCTCGGCCGTGTTCACTGGTACGCAT
>JAYUFP010000591.1:0-4796 GCA_043738665.1 Isosphaeraceae bacterium | reverse complement strand
GCCGGAACAGGTCCGGCTCCCTCGCCACGGTGAATCACGACATTCAGATCAATTCGGTCTGTCCCGGTCGAGCGATCTCGGGCTTGGGCCGGTCGGCGAATTCGAGCTTGTCAGGGAAGGTGTTGAGCTTCGATTCCTTGGCGAAGTCCCAGGTCACGGTCTTGCCGGTGAACGCCGACATCCGGCCCATGATCGCGGTCAGGCAGCTGTTGGCGACCTGTTCCAGTTCGTTGATCGGCTTGTTGGCGATGATGCTTTCGAGCATGTCGATGTGCTCTTGCACGTACGGGTTCACCGCGTTGCGGACCCGCACGCGTCCGGCTTGGTCGGGGCCTTCGAACCGGAACGTGTTGCTGCCGCCGTCAAGATGGACGCGGCCCTTGGTGCCGACGAAGTGCTCGGCGACTTCGCTCTGGCAGCCGTTGATCTGACGGGCCATGCTCTGGACGTGGACGCCGTTGGCGAACTCGTAGTCGATGGCGAAGTGATCGAAACTCTCTCCGAACTCCGGCCCGGTATTGATCTCGCGACCGCCCATGCCGACGCAGCTGACCGGGTTCCCGAGCGCCCAGCAGGCGACATCGAGGTTATGGACGTGCTGCTCGACGATGCACTGGCCGCAGAGCCATGTGAAGTGATACCAGTTGCGGATCTGAGCCTCCATGTCGGTTTTCCACTCGGGCTTGCGAGCGTTGGCCCAGATGTTCCCCTGGTTCCAGAAGACCCGGCCGCCGACGATGTCGCCGATCGCGCCGTCTTTCAGCCGCTTGAACGACTCGATGTAGCCCGCCTGATGCCGTCGCTGGGTTCCGGCGACGACGGCCAGGTTCTTCTTCTTGGCTTCCTCGGCGAGCTTGATCACCTTGCGATAGCCGGCCGCATCGACGCAGACGGGCTTCTCACAGAAGACGTTCTTGCCCTGGCTGATGGCGTATTCGAGGTGCTGCGGGCGGAAGCCTGGAGGGGTCGCAAGGATGACGAGGTCGGAGGCATCGACGACTTGCTTGTAGGCGTCGAAGCCGTGGAAGAGGTTCTCTTTCGTGACCTTGAATTTCTCGTTCTTGGTCTTGAGGGCTTCGAAGCAGTTATTCGCGCGGTCTTCGAACACGTCGCCTAGTGCGTGGATCTTGACGTTATAGGAGGAGCCGGCGGCCTCCATGATGTTTTCGGCGGCACCAGTTCCACGGCCACCGCAGCCGATCACTCCGACTTTGATTTCCGATCCTGCCGCCGCATAAGCGTTCGGGAGGAAGCCGAACGCGGCGGTGGTCGCCGCGGCAGCCGCGCCGGTGGTTTTGAGGAAGTCGCGGCGATTCGAGGCGAGGCTCTTTGGGTCTGTCATCGTCTAGTTCTCCCGGTTCGGACATCGACCCGCGACGACCGACGCGGGGCGGGTGGAAAGGTGGAAGGTTTTATGGCCAATGGTCAATGATCGATGGCCGAAACGTTAATCGTCGCCCAAGCTCGTTCTCACGCTTTGGTGGGAGGGAGTGAATTTTATCGGCCATCGGCCATCGGCCCATCCGTCATTGGCTATCCAGCGGTCACCGCGTGCTGTTCTTTCCTTTCACGACCAGCGACTTCACGCCCTTGAGGTTGTCTTGCTCTTCGAAGGGCCGGATCAGCCGGAAACCCACGAAAGTGGCATCGGTGTGCCACCAAATGCTTTGGGGGCGCTGGGGGTCTTGCACGCTCCAATCGAGGTTGGACGCGAGCCTTGCCCCACTCCGCAAGGCTTCCGGATCGGCGTCCCAGTTTCCGCCGCGCGCGACATAGGGGTATTCCGCCGGGGTGGGCGGCACGACCGGCCCGACCACGTTAGGCGTTTTGGAAAACAGACTGTAAGCGTCGGGCTTGTACAGGTCCAGGCACCACTCCGAAACGTTTCCGTGCATGTCGTACAGGCCCCACGGGTTCGGCTTCTTCTTGCCGACGGCCTGCGGCTTTTCGGCGTTTTCGACGAACCAGGCGTACTCGCCGAGTTTCGACGGGTCGTCACCGAACGAATAGGCCGTCTTCGTACCGGCCCGGCAGGCGTATTCCCATTCCGCTTCAGTCGGTAAGCGGTAGGTCTTGCCCGTCTTGGCGGAGATCCAGCGGCAATATTCCATCGCCGAGTGATGGGTGACGCAGATCACCGGCTGACCCTTGCGACCGAATCCAAAGGTCTCGTCGGCGTAAGGCGGCGTCGGACGGGTCACGGCGTCCGAGGCCATCTCGGTCGCGGCCTGCTTAGTCAAATCGATGTTTTCCCGCTTCTTCTTCTTGATGTCCATCTGAAACGCGAACTGGTCGTATTCGTCCCAGGTCACCTCGTGCTTGCCCATCCAGAATGGGCGGATGGTGACGTTCACTTGAGGGCTCTCGTCCTTGCCTCGCTTGGCCTCGGATTCAGGGCTTCCTAGGGTGTACGAGCCTCCGGGAATCGGCAGCAGGTCGAATTTTAAGTCAGTCCCGGCGATCGTCTCGGTATAGGGCATCATCTCCGGCTTGGCGGCGGTGGTCTGGGCGAAGGTTGGCCTGCTCATCAGGGTCAGGGCCAGTAAAGCCAGGAGCCCGAGGGCTGCTCGGAAAGACTTCGGAATGGTGGGCACGTGTGGTATTCTCCAACGATCTCGGAAGGAACGCGTCGGACCCTTCACAGCGCGTTCAATCGACCTCTTGACGACGCGATTCGGGGCGACGGAGGGCACGACCATGCGGGGTTTCGCGGCACGGGCGACGGTCATGATTCTCGCCCTGGCAAGCGTTTCGATTCCGGCCGAGGCGGGAGAGACGCTTCGCCGGTATGAGTTCGCCGAGTCGCACATGGGGAGCGAGTTCAAGATTGTTTTATACTCCCCCGACGCCCCGACCGCCAGAAGCGCCTCCCGCCTCGCGTTCGATCGCATCGCCGAATTGGACCGCAGCTTCAGTGACTATCAGCCCGATTCGGAGCTGATGCGTCTCTGTGACAAATCCGGAGGCCCCCCCGTCAAGGTGAGTGACGACCTCTTCGAGATCCTCGTCCAAAGCAAGGCGATGTACGAACGTTCGGAAGGGGCGTTCGACGTCACGGTCGGTCCCGTGGTGCGGTTGTGGAGGCGTGCGCGTCGCGAACGCAAGCTGCCCAGCGCTGAAAATCTCGAACACGCGAAACGGCTGGTTTCGTCGGATTTTATGACCCTGGACCGCGGAACGCAAACGGTGACGTTGGCGAAAGCCGGGATGAAGCTCGACCTCGGGGCGATCGCCAAGGGATACGCCTGCGACGCGGCATTGAAGGTCTTGAAGGAACGCGGGATTTCTCGATGCCTGGTCGCGGGCGCCGGCGATATCGGAGTCGCCGAACCGCCGCCGGACGCGGTTGGGTGGGTCGTCGGCATCGCACCTCTGGAGAATCCGGAATCGGCCCCCGAGCGACAGTTGTTGTTGAAAAACGTCGCGGTGTCGACGTCCGGAGACACCGAGCGTTTCGTCGAGATCAATGGAAAACGCTACTCGCACATCGTTGACCCCAAGACGGGTTTGGGGAAAGTTGACAGGGCGAGCGTCACGATCATCGCCAAGGATGGAACGACCGCGGACGCGCTGGCCACGGCGGTCTACGGGCTCGGTCCCGAGCGGGGGTTACGATTGGTGGAGGCGACCGAAGGGGCAGCGGCATATATCGTGCGGGCGACCGAGACGGGGAAGTCGGTCGTCGAGTCGAAGCGGTTTCGTGAGTTTCCGAAGGCGGAAAAGAAGGGCAAGTGAGCCGATCGGTTGACGACTCGTAGGGTCCGCTGTGCGGACGATCTTCGGCAACGTCTCGGACCGAAGACGGTCCGCACAGCGGACGCTACAAAACGCGGCTGAACCGCGAATTTCCCCCGCAAAAAACGAAACGCGGACCAAGGTCAATTCCAGGCCCGCGTTCGCGTTTTCCGGGTCGGAACCCGGTGTTTTTCATTTGGCCTTGTCGTTGCTCTTCTTCAGCGAGTCGAGTTGATCGAGAATCCGATCGAGCTTCTTCTCCAGCTCGTCGATCCGCCGATGCTGGTCGGGCGGCGATGCGGGCTCTCTAAACTGGAGGGGGGAACGCGGAGCACTTGGAGGAACGGGGGGGACGGGAGCGGCAACCGGATTTCCGATTTCCTCCAGGCTCCGACGGGCCTTCTCGACCTCGCTCTTCAACTCCTTGACGGTCTTCTCCTTGGTGTACTTCTCCAAGACGTTTCGCTTCGTTTGCGCCTGTTCGAGCGCGAAGTTCGCGCGCTGACGGTTGCGCCTCTCGGAGTCGTTCTGGCCTTGAGAGACGTATCCCTTTTCGAGCATCTCGTCCGACCATTTGAGTCGGTCCTCGGCCCGCTCGAGGTCGGCCTCGAGCTTTAACATGACGTTCATGACCTCCTCGGTTGCCGCTTGACCTCCCGCGACTTTGCGGCTCAGCTCAGCAAGCCGCTTATGGGTCTGGACGAGGTTGGCCAGAGCCTTCCGCATTTCGGCCTGGCTCTTCTCGGCATCCGCTTGGAGGCTCTTCATCAGCGAGAAGATCTCTTGACGCTCGGCCATTTTTTCGGGGGTCAGCTCCACGAGACGTTGGGCGAGGTTTAGCTTCTGTCGGGCAGTCGCCCCTTGATTCCTTTTGTAGATGATCGTCTCGCCGAGCGTGAATCCTTCGTCAGACCCGACGATCGTGGTTTCGACTTTTTTCCCTTCCGATCCTGGCTTGACCGGAACCACCACGACCTTCAAATCCCTCTTGCCCAGGCTCTCGATCGCCTTCGTAAGTGCCTTAATCGCCATCTCGTCGCCCTTGCCCTTGTCCTTCTTGG
>JAYUFP010000590.1:0-14063 GCA_043738665.1 Isosphaeraceae bacterium | reverse complement strand
CATGCCGAGGCGACGCGCCAAGCCGTGAACACCCAGTACCTCACGCAGTATCAGCGCCCGTTCCTCGCGAGCATCCCGGACCAGGCCCCCGCCGCGGTCTCGACCCCCGCCGGCGAGCCGCGTCTGCCTACCCTGGAGACTCCCTCCACGACACCCCCGGTCCCGACAGGGGTAGGGGTCCGGTAGACGTTGTCAAAAATTCACGACAATTCCCATAATGCCGGTCGAACCATCGGACAACGCCCGGGGCCCCGGGCCTCCGGACGCGCCGGTGTTCTACGGTCTCTAAAGGCCGTTGGGAATCATGGCCAATGGCGGATGGCGGATGGCGGTTGATTGAGGATCGATGTCCGGGCGGTCGGCTGCTGAGACGACCCAATTCCTGATTGGCCATCGGCCATTGAACATCGGCCATGGCCGGTTCGGGCCTACGACCCCGAACGCGACGATCCGGCATCCGCCATCCGGCATCCGCCATAATCAGCTTTAGTAAGCTTCAGTGCTCCCAGGAGTTGCATCGTGAAAATCGCCGTGATCGGAACAGGGTACGTGGGGCTCGTCACCGGCACTTGCCTTGCCGAGAGCGGTAACGACGTCGTTTGCGTCGACAAGATCGCGGCGAAGGTCGAGGGCCTGCGGCAGGGGAAGATCCCGATCTTCGAGCCGGGGCTCTCCGAGCTGGTCCACCGCAGCACGCGCGACGGTCGGTTGACGTTCACCACGAGCCTGCCCGAAGGGATCGCCGAGGCCGAGATCATCTTCATCGCCGTGGGAACCCCGCAAGGGTCCGACGGCGGCGCGGACCTGAACGGCGTCTGGGGCGTGGGTCGAGAGATCGCGCAGGCAATGGACGAGCGGAAAACGATCGTCATCAAGAGCACCGTCCCGGTCGGCACCAACGCCGAACTCGCCAAAAGAATGGCGGAAGTGACCAAGATTCCCTTCGACGTCGCCAATAATCCCGAGTTCCTCAAGGAAGGGGCGGCGATCGACGACTTCAACAAGCCCGACCGCGTCGTGGTGGGCGTCCGCAGGGCCGAGGTCGGCGAGCAGCTCCGCACGCTCTACGCCCCGTTCCTCCGCACCGATCGGCCGTTCCTGGTCATGACTCCCGAGAGCGCGGAGATGACCAAGTACGTCGCCAACTGCCTGCTCGCGACCAAAATCAGCTTTATTAACGAGATGGCGAACCTCTGCGAAGGCTACGGCGCCGACATCAACGAGGTCCGCCGCGGGATCGGCCACGACCAGCGGATCGGCTTCAGCTTCTTGTTTCCGGGAGTCGGTTACGGCGGAAGCTGCTTCCCGAAGGACGTCCGCGCGGCGATCCACATGGCGAAGTCGCGGGGGTTATCGGCCCAGATGATGGAGTCGGTCGATGCGGTGAACGAGGCCCAGAAAGACGTGCTGGGTCGGAAGATCGTCGGCCACTTCGGCGGCGACGTCGCGGGCAAGACCCTGGCGGTCTGGGGCCTGGCCTTCAAGCCCCGGACCGACGACATCCGCGAAGCCCCCGCGCTCGTGTTGATCGACACGATGCTGGCGAAAGGCGCGAACCTCCGCGTCCACGACCCCGAAGCGATCGCCAACGTCAAAGCGATCTACGGCGACAAGCTGATCTACTGCGACCGCCCGTATGGCGCGCTTGAAGGCGCCGACGCCCTGGCGATCGTCACCGAGTGGAACGAGTTCCGGAACCCCGACTTCGACGTGATGTCCCGCCTCCTGAAAGCCCCCGTGATCTTCGACGGCCGCAACCTCTACGACCCCAACCGCATGGCCGGCCTGGGCTTCACCTACCACGGAATCGGCCGAGCAGGCGGCGCCACGGGCTGAGGCCGTGAGGGAATGGTCGATGACGGATGGCCGATGGCCGAGAAATGATGGCCGATGGCCGAGAAATGATGGCCAGGGGGCAATCGCCGACGCACGATTACACTCGTTCCCATGCTCCGCGTGTGAATGCCGTCTTCGACGCTCTGCGTCGTCTGATGCCGGAAAACGCGGACGCGGAGCGTCCATGACGGCATTCTCACGCGGAGCATGGGAACGAGTGAACTCTCTCCGCCATCCGCCATCGATCATCCGCCACCGATCATCCGCCCCAGCGCATCGTATGATCACGCAGTGACTTCGCGACATAAGCACGCACCAAGGCCTTGACCCGGTCGCGATAGTACGTGGCGTTCCCGGGTGTGATCAGCCACGGGTTGACCTTGTCGGCGATGACCGGGACGAGCTGGGAGTTCCCCCGTGGCAGCCGGCTCACGGCGGTGTTCACGCGGTTGATCAGCAGTCCGGCGTTGCCGACAGGCCCTTGCGATGCCGACTGCGGTGCGGGCGTGGTTTGCGGTTGCGCCGCGGCGGCCGCCGGGTCCTGACTCGAATTCAGAGCGCTGACCGGTTCCAGGAGCACGCTCGCGGCACCGCCGGCGATCCCGACGGTTTTGGCAAGGCCGCTCAAGAGGACACTGCCCGCGGACGCCTTCGCGAAACCGGCGAAATCCGTGTCGATCTGCGACAAGACATGCTGATATTGATGAGCGGTGATCGTGGGGAAAAGCCCTTGACTGAGCAAGACGCGAGGGTCCAGCTTCAGCCCGTCTCCAAGATTCGGAACGAACGACCGGGATCGACGACGACCCATCGACGGCCCTCCTTGGCCATTGACGCGGAAAGTCCATCAAACCGAGGAACGGTAATCCGCGCCGAAAGAATCGTCAAGTCCAGAAATCGGCATGGCGCGGATGCGTCCCTGTTCAGCCGTTGGTCCGCTGCTCGTGCGGGAGCTTCATGCTTTGCTGGAACAAGACCTCGAAGTCGTGGCTGACGTGCTTGGCTTCGCCTTTGAGTTCGTGGAGGAACTTGCGTTCCTCGTCTTCGAACTTGCCGTCGGCGAAGAACATCCTCCGGAGCCAGGCGGTGTCATCGACTCCGATTTTTCCGGGGGCCAGCATGTGGTCCTTGATGGCGCGGTAGAAGAACTCCTCGAAGGCCGGGTTGGGGTGCTGGACCCGCTTGTGGAGTTCGACGAGGAAATCGGCACCGTCGCGGTCGACCTTGCCGCCGGAATAAAGCTTCGCGCGGAGCAGTTCCAGTTCGGGGCTGTCGACCTTGCCGTTGGCCAGGATCTCCTGTTCGAGTTCTCGCAATTCCTTCATGTTTTCCGACATGACTGACCTCCTTGGAAACGGCTCGTGATTGCCTTGCGTAAACGGCGGCGGCCGATGGATCGTCCGGCCGCGCGTCGGGGTGAGGAGGTCTTGCCTCTCACGGACGACCCCCATCTTACCCAAACCCGGCCCCGACCACCATCAACGACATCAGCCCGCCCGCAACGTCGCGGCCTCGCGCCTCCAGGCTTCGGCCAGCCGGGACAGGCCGGCGCGGGCACAGAGGTCGGCCAGGTCGTCGAGACTTTTGGGGTCGTCGCGACGCTTGAAATCGCTCGAAAGCCGCGGACCCAGCCGCGACGGGTCGAGCAACTCGCGGATTTTCGCGACGGCCTCGGCCTCCTTGCGCGCCTCGGCTTCACGGCCGAGCGCGTGCAAGGCCCTCGCCAAGCGGAACCGCGTTTTCCAGTCGTGCGGGAGGTCCGTCAAGGCCCGCTCAAAGGCCTCGACGGCAGGCCCCGGATCGCGGTTGAAATCGAGATCCCAGCGGCCCCGGAGCCGCCAGTACCGGGCGTCTCGCGATGATTCCTCACCGGGCCAGGCGTCGAGAATCTTCCGCCCGAGTTCCGGCTCGCCGGAGTCCGCCAGAGCGTCCAGGAGCACCTCGCGCGCGTCGAGATGTCCGGGAGTCTTCTCAAGAATCGCGGTCAATTCGGCGACCCGATCGGCTCTCGGAAGATCACCCGCGCGCGGCATCGCGGCGAGCCTTCGAAACAAGGCCACGCGGGCGTCGGGGTCGTTGCCGGCCTCGGCCCATCGGGTGAGCGCAGGGTTCGCGACGTCGTCCTGAAGGTCGGCGAGGAGGGCCAGGGTCAGGTTTTCTAAAATCTCACGACTCGACCGGGGAGTCACCGCGTCGTAAGCGGCCCAGCCGACGAGTTGAGCCTCAAGCGGACGCCCTTCGAGCCGAAGAATCTCCAGGCGAAGCCGCCAAGGTTCGGGCGCGGAGGGGTTGAGGGACGATGCTTTGGCAAGCGCTTTTTCCGCCTCTGCGGCGCGTCCCAGAGCCAGAGCGGCGCGGGCCTCGGCGAGATAGGTGTTGCCCTGAGCGAGTCTGGTCGCGTTGACGCCCCGCCATGAGTCGAGCGCTTCTTGCCACTGACCGGCCTTCGCCGCCGCGACCGCGTAAGAACGAAGCCGCTCGGGGCGAGACCACCACCACATCCCCGCCATCCCCGCTGTGACGATGGCGATCGCGACGACGAGGATCAGGCGCGTCGTGTGAGACATCCGTTTGGGCGGAGTTCGCTTGGGCCGGGTTGATGGGGAACGGCGGGACATATTGGGAGGGAACCATGCGGGGCTCGGCGTTCGCTTATTCGACCGGGCCGACCGTGTTATCCACATTACAACCCCTCGCGAGGCGTCACCTTCAGGCTCAACGGCTTCCCGTCCCGCAACACGGTCACATCCATCGCTTTTCCCGGCGAGGCCCACGAGGCGGCGGCGAAAACGTCGGAGATCGTGGTGGTCCAGCGGCCGTCGAGACCGGTCAGGACGTCTCCGGTTTTCAACCCCGCGGCTTCGGCCGGTGAGCCCGGCGAAACTTCCTTGATCGGCACCCCCGATGACGTCAATCCTCCCACCGGGTGGCCCACAAGGAGCCCGAACAACGCGCCGGGGGCCAAGACCTGGCGCTTCGCCACCTTGGGACCGGCCAGGCGTTCGGGGAGATCCTTCATCAGATTCCTCACCTCGAAGTCGACCGGCTCGAACGTCATCGTCTTGGCCTGGTAGTCAATCGTCGTCTTGTAGCGGGCGAAGAACGTGAACCCGATGATGCCGTCGAGCGGCTTGCCCAAGAACCCGCCAAGCGCCGTGAGCGCCGGGTGGTCGAGCACGATCACGGGGATGTCCTTCGCGTGCAGTTCGCCGACGTCCAAAGTCTGGGCCTTCGCCTCCCCTCGCATCGCGAACAGCATCGACCGGGGCGCGTTCTTCTTGACCACTCCCGACGCCTCGCTCGCCCGGTTGCTTAATAACGTGATCGGCGCACCGAGGTCGAAAATCAGCCGGAACGGACCTTTCCCGTTTAATTTCGCGTTCACCACCATGTGGTTCGACGCGAGCATCTCGAAAGGCACGGTCGCCGGCTTCGCGTTGTTCTCAGCCTTGCGTTTCGACTCGGCGGGAGGTGCCTGGGCCGATGTGAAGGGCAGGGGGGCCAGCGCCGCGAGGGTTAAGATCCAGGTCAAGGATCGCAGGAGGACTGCAAAGTCCGACACAAATCCTTCTCCCCCCGGGAGAAGGTGCCGCGGAGCGGCGGATGAGGGTCTTTTTGGCCTGATGCGAAAGCCGAGAACCCTCATCCGGCCTGCGGCCACCTTCTCCCGGAGGGAGAAGGACGGACTTTGCGAGGCTCCCGTCAAGAATCGCGTTTTGAATCGGAACATGATCAGAAGCCCTCCCCGGCGGTGACGCTCAGCTTCAGCCCCGCGGCTTCTCCGCCGCGCTGGACGACGAGGGAAACCCGGTCGCCGGGCTTGACCGCGCGGACGGCGTTGCGGGCGGAGACGATGTCAACGAGGTCGCGATCGCCGACGCGGGTGATCTGGTCGCCTTCGCGAAGTCCGGCCTTCGCCGCCGGAGAATCGGCCAGAACCCGAGTGACGCGGACGCCGAGCGTGTCGGGTTTCACGCCGAGTTCGACGCCGAGATAGCCCCGAGCGATCAACTCGTCTTCGGGCTGCTTGCCGATCAAGGCGGCGGCGAACTTGGCGATCGGCCCGAGTGCGTTCATCGCCTGCATCTCGCCACCGGGCTTCTCACCGGGACGCCGACGCGGGACGGGAGGCTCCTTGGGGTTGTAGTCGAGCCGGGTCCAGACCATCCGGTCCTTGGTGGGGTCGAGTTCCAGGCGGTAGCGCGCCAGCATGGTGAACCCGAGGATGCCGTCGATCGAGGCCCCCGGAAGTCCCAGGGCGTTCATCCCGACGAGCTGAAACGGGTCTTCCACCCGCGCCTTGACGCCTTCCAGCATCGCCCCGCCCTCAAATTCAAGGCGGTCGACGCCGGTCCAGAAATCGTCTTCGGAGGGTTTCAGGCCGATCTTCTTGGCGGTCTCCGTGGAGACATAAAGCGCGGGAGCCCCGGTATCGACCAGGAAATTGAACGGACCTTTGCCGTTGATCCGGACCCGAACGAGGAAATGGTTCGTGTTCGTGAGCCGGTAGGGAACGAGATAAGCTTTGCCGACGTCCGGGATCGGCTTGTCTTTCTCGTCATCGACAAACGCCGCGGCCGAGAGCACGGCGGAGAATATTAACAGAAGGCCGATTGGCGGACCGATCGGTGAGAGCCGTCGTTTCATGGGAGCGTTCGCCTTCGCAATCGCATTCGCGGGAGATACTGCGTCCTGGGCGTCCTTCGATTATGTCCGAAAGGGTGGAATTCGGTCCAGCGGGACGGTCGAGAATGCAGGAGCATTGCAAAGTCCGTCCTTCTCCCCCCCCGGGAAAAGGCCGGGAGCGGCCTCGAACAGAAGATCATGAGCATATTGCAAAGTCCGTCCTTCTCCCCCCCGGGAGAAGGTGGCCGCAGGCCGGATGAGGGTTCCCCCGTCTTCCGACTCGTTACCACGGTCCTCCGTGGGAACGCCGTGCCCGACGCACTGCGTCGTCAGGCTTCCCATCTCGTAGACTCGACGCGCCTACCGGGCCGGCTCGTCCGGACGCGGGATGGGCATTCGGGGTGGGGCGGTTTCCCACATCAAGCGGACCTCTTCGGGCGTCAATCCGTACGCCTCATTGACGAGGTCGTTGACGCGACGTTCCAGCACCAACGCCTCGGCCGCCCGCGCCCGCGCCGGCTCGATCGTGCTCGCGTGCTCGTCGCGGAGTCGCTTCAGCCCCGCCGACGTCAACGTCTTCGACTTCCCCCGGACCTTCTGAACCTCGGCCACGAACGCGTCCGAATCGAGGGCGATCGGGTTTCGGAGTTTCATCGAGGGGTCGGCGATCTCGAATTGGACTTTGAGCCAGTCGAGAATGCCATTCTTACATTCCCAAGCAGCGGCACTCATTTGAATCAGCTTGCTTACGTCATCGCGCGCGGATGAATCTGATTTTTTCGAAGGTGTCGGAATTGGCAAGGATTCGATGAACGGCAAATGAAAGCGTAAGGCTTCATCTTTGCCGTGAATGGCTTTCCTCCAAGCGTACCACCAAATCATGGGCGAGTTAAGAACGGCCAAGAGCCAAAGATCGTCTGAAGGCAAAAAATAGACGGTTTTACTAAAAAAACATCCGCTCGTATCAAGACTAAAGCAAGAACGCCAAGTTATATCTGGAAAGATGATTCTTGGAGTCGCGCCGGAGAGCAACTCCCAATTGTCTACTGAATCCTGGAGTTCATACCATCTGTAAGAGCCGGGTTTTCTTCCCGGCCAGGCTTCGCCCTGCCAATCAATTGGCTTTGGCTCCAAACGTTTGCGGAATCGGTTTAGGTGTTTCTTTAAAGAAGGATATTTGTCAATGTCAATTCCTCTGCGTGCAAAAATCAGCCAGTTCTTTGACCATTCAGGGGACCATCTTTCAATGTCCTGACCTCTGATATAAGGTTTAATAAATTCCGAACAATTGTTATCCTGTTGAATTAATTTTTTTTTGGTCACGTCGTCGATCACAAAGGCATCGTTTAGTCCAGTAGCAAACCCCGCGAAAGCCGTCAGATTCGCGAACTCTGAAAGTGTACGGCCTCTCTCCGTCAACTTATTCAAAATGTTCTGAGTTGACTCACGTTCAAGGCTCCAGCCGACATTGGTGAACAACTTCAATTTCCTGAAAGTCGTAATCGATGTAATTAAACTTTTTAATTCATCAATCTTCACCATTTCCCGCGGAATCACACAAACCTGAGCCGCCTCCGGCTTCGGTCCCCCGTTCGGCCTCCGCACGACCAAAAAGCAAGGGAACACATCGGCATCCGGGAAAAACTGCTTGGCGTGACCGAAGTCGATGACCTGTTCGACCCAGGCTTGCTCGGCGAAGTACTTCCGCAACGGCTCGCCGTACCCGGCCTTCATCCACTTGTTGGTGACGACGAACGCGAGCCTCCCGCCCGGCTTCAGAACCTGTGCGCCACGCTCGTAAAAGTACACGTAGAGATCCGCCATGCCGTGATAGGCCTGGAACCGCTCGGCGAGGTGCGACTTGATCGGGCCGAGCCACTCCTGCCGCACATACGGCGGGTTGCCGATCACGGCGTCGAAACCGCCTCGGGCGAAAACCTCGGGGAAGCGCTCCTGCCATTTGAAGGCTTTCGGATGCACCTCAATGTCGTCCACGACGCTGTTCCCCTCGACGACGTTGTGGGAAAGGTCGCTGAGTTTCTGGCCCTTCCGCGCGGTCCTGATCCAAAGGGAGAGGCGGGCGATCTCGACGGCCTCGGAAGCGAGGTCGACGCCGTAGAGGTTGTTCTTGAGGATCGACGCGGCCGAACGCGCGCGACATTCCTCGCGACCGCCGACGCACTCGGGGGCGAACTCGTCAACCGAGTAGAGGTCGTCGAGCAGGGCCATCCGGTGGTCTTCGAACCACTCATACGCGGCGATCAGGAAGGCCCCCGAGCCGCAAGCGGGGTCGCAAACGGTGAGCGAGTCGAGTGCGTCGAGCAGAGCGCGGGTGTATGCCGCCGGGGGGACTTCAAGGGCGTCGGGGTCGACGCCGTGTAGGCTCGCGAGGGCAATGCGGCGCTCCTCCCAGCAAGGGTCGAGTGCCGCGCGAACGAGGTATTCGACGATCGCCCGGTTGGTGTAAAACACCCCCTCGCGCTTCCGCCTTCCGGGCTTTTTCTGACGCTCGTCTTCGAGTTCGGCCTGGTAAGCCTCGGTCCCTTTGGCACGGAGCTTCTCCAGGTCGGTGATGCTCCGTTCGAAGATCCGGCCGAGGACTTCGACGGAGACTTCGTCGCGGAAATCGTACCCGCCGATGGTTTGAAACAGGTTCGGCCAGGATTCGTCGAGTTCGAAATCGGGGGCGTCGAGAACCGGGTCGTGGGCGAAGAGGCCGCCGTTGAAGCCGGTGATTCCCGTACGGGCGTGGCCTTTATCAAAGGCGCGGAACAGGTTCCGGAAATTGTCCCAGAGGGAAAGCATCGGCACCTGTGACCGATACGTGGATTCGAGGATGTTGTCGGAATCGAGGAGCTTCCGATCCTCGGCGAAGGCGATGAAGAGAATCCGGTCGAGGAGCGTCTGGGCGGCGCGGATGGCCGTATCGAGGTCGGCCACCCCTTTTTCGGCGCGGAGGGTCTGGATGAGGCGGAAGCGTTGGTCCTGATACAGCTCGTACAGCCTGTCTCCGACGGTCTTTTGTTTCGCGTCGGTCTGCCGGAGCAACTCGGCGGCGTTCAACGTCAGGCGTTTCTCGCTCAGCAGGCTGTCCGCGTGAAACACGGCGAAGAATCGTTCGAAGGCCTTGGGGTCGTCAAGGTCGTCGAGAAAGACGCGGTGGAGATGGTTCTTGGACTTCTCGCGGGAGTAGAGGCGGTATTCGGCGTAATTGCAAACGACGGCCCAGCGGGCGGAGTCGGACGCGGAGAGGTAATCCCATGCCTGCTGGACGGGCGTCCGCTTGGTTTTCGGGTCGCGCTTGTCGAGATCGAATTTAGTCCCTTTCAATTCGACGACGACCAGAACCTCTCCCGCGACCTTGCCCGGCGATTCGGTCTCGAAGCGCCCGAGGGCGACGTCGGCGGTCCCGCCGTTTGGAAACGGCCATTTCGGCTGACAGGACCACGGCTGTCCCGAAGCCACTTGCCCCTGGGTCTGATACCCCAGCGCGCTCATCAGCCCGGTGGTAAAGTCCTGTTCGAGTTGGGACTCGTTCAACTTGGCGAGGTGACCCGATCGCAGGTTCACGACCCATTTCTTGAATTGTTCGTAAGCCGATGCGCTTCGATCCGCGTAGGCGTTCAACTGTATGCTACCGGCGGCGGCATCGACGAGTTTCGGCAGGAAGAGGGCCTGCATGCTGGGAGGTAATGAACGGACGGGGGCCGGAAGATTCTGGTCGCCGAACAGGGAAGGGGTCGGATTTTTTGCCGGTTTCTTGGCCATGCTTGCCGCTCGATCCCGTCGCTTCGCGACCGCCGGTCTTCTGTTGGAACAGACTTTGACTGAACTGCACCCAGTTTACAAGAGATCAGTAATAAGGCGAGGACAAATCGAAGATTCCGGCAACGGGATACAAGGGTTGGAACGATTCCCCCTTCGATCGCCACACAAGGCCCATGGCTTTGGGGAAGGGCATGGGTTTCAAGGCAATCGGCGTCCGTGGAGCTGCTTCACCTACCATGCCCCCGAGTGCTCATCTCTCCCGCCGCCTTTCCAAGGTCGACCGCCGGCCGATTCTCGATAGTATCGAAGGACGGGGCGAGCGCGTTCACTCGGCCGCGAACTCTCACCGATTCGTCGTGACATACTGAGCATCTGACGCGGCGCGATTCGCGGACGAACCCATCCTGTGATCGCTCGCTTGGTTCTTTGGCAATTCCCACGTTGATGACACTACAGCCGACCCTGGCGATCGATCGAAGCCATGACAGGGTTCCCGAAACGAACGCGACTTTCGCGCCGAACGAACCCATTGGCAATCTGTGCAGGCCGGGGCTCGCGACGAGGATTTGCGAAAGGAAGCCGCCGGCAAACTTTAACGACCTGCTTGGTCACCGAACGAACTCGAAGTAGCTCGGTGAAACGAAGCGGTCGGACGACGCGGAGCGTCGGAGACGGTATTCCCACGGAGGACCGTGGGAACGAGGGTGAAGTGACTCGACGGAACGAAGCCGATGTTAATCTGTAACGGTAGATGCAGTCCCAGAACGACCCGAACCGTCTCTACAAAACGAAGCCGATGTTAATCTGTAACGGCACGAATGTTCCGAGATCGAACCGATGCTTCTCTGCGAAACGAAGCCGATGTTAATCTGTAACGGCATCCGTCGGGTGCCACGAGGTTCGATGCTCAGAAC
Organism: Isosphaeraceae bacterium; assembly: GCA_043738665.1. Classification (GTDB taxonomy): domain Bacteria; phylum Planctomycetota; class Planctomycetia; order Isosphaerales; family Isosphaeraceae; genus JAYUFP01. The sequence continues at coordinate 2,919 of JAYUFP010000590.1, read as the reverse complement.
CCGTACGCGACGGCCCGAGCCTTCGGCGGACGGGGCGGGGACGACTCGCGGCACCCTGGTTCTTCCGAACGAGCCTCGCGTTGCCGTCCGTTTTTGCTCAACTTATGGCTTGGCAGCCCCGAAGGTTTGCCCCGGTCCGCCGGGCGCGTTATTTTCGAGGCGCGAACTCTCCGACGCTTTTGTGTTTTGTGAAACGAGCGACCTTTTATGTCGACCTCTCCCGAGATCGCGTCCCCATTGGATCGCGCCCGGACCAAGGCCTATTTTCGGCTCATTCCCGTGTTGTTCGTCTGCTATATCGTCGCCTACGTGGACCGGTCGAACGTGGGGTTCGTCAAGCTGACGATGCAGAAAGACCTCCCGTCGTTCGACGACAAGATCTTCGGCTTCGGGATGGGGATCTGCTTCTTCGTCGGCTACTTCCTGCTGGAGATCCCCGGCACCTTGATGGTCGAGAAATGGAGCGCACGCAAGTGGTTCTGCCGGATCATGGTGTCATGGGGAATCATCGCCGCGCTCACGGCCTTCGTCGGCGTCCGCTGGCCGGTCATCGCGGGACTGATCGAGGCGTCGGGCCGACTATTCGGGCAAACGCTCAACGTTTCCGAATATCAGTTTTACACGATCCGTTTCCTGCTCGGGCTGGCCGAGGCGGGTTTTTTCCCCGGCGTGATCGTTTACCTGACGCACTGGTTCACCAGCAAGGACCGCGCACGGGCTTTGGCCTATTTCTTCATCGCCACGCCGATCGCCCAGTTCATCGGGCCGCCGATCTCCGGGCAGCTTCTCAAGATCGGCAGGGACGGGCGTCCCGATCTGTTCGGCCTGCAAGGCTGGCAGGTCGCGTTCATCTTCTGGGGTTTGCCCGCGGTGATCATGGGGGTGATCGTCCTCTTTTATCTGACCGACCGCCCGTCGCAAGCGAAGTGGCTGGAGCCCGAGGAGCGCGAAGCGCTGGAGCTGGCCCTCAAGCAGGAGAAGGCCGACCACCACTCCGGCCACCACATGACCGTGCCGCAGGCGCTCAGCCATCCCAAGGTTCTCCTGTTGACGGCCGCGTACTTCTTCGTGGTGACGGGGAACTACGGGGTCGAATTCTTCCTGCCTTCGATCATCGAGAACTGGTACGGGCTCTCGCCGCAGAACATCTCGTTCCTGGTGATCATCCCGCCGGTCGGCTCGCTCCTGGGTCAACTGGCGATCAGTTGGAGCTCGGACCACTTCCAGGAGCGGAGACTGCACGCCGCCGTGCCGATCTATCTGGGGGCGGTCGCCCTGGTGTTCGCGGCGTTCAGCGAGGGGAACCTCTGGGTGACGGTCGCCCTGTTCACCCTGGCGATGACCGGCCTGAAAGCCTACCTGCCGGCGTTCTGGACGCTGCCTAGCCTCTTCCTGACCTCGGCCGCCGCGGCGGGGAGCATCGGTATGATCAACTCGGTGGGAAACCTCGGGGGCGGCTTCGGGACGTACATCCTCGGCTGGCTCAAGAAGGCGACCGGCTCCTATCAGAACGGACTTCTGTTGCTCGCGGCGTCGATGGCCATCTCGGCCTCGATCATCATCTTTCTCGGCCTGGGCAAGCGTATCGGAAAAGCGGTTCCCACCGATTACGACCCTTTGGGGGATGAGCTGCACGACCCGATTTAAGCTCATGGCGGACCCTATTTGAAGTAAGACCCCTGGTCGCCGAACCGCTCGCGGAACTCGTACGCCTGTTTCGTCGCACCCGCCCAATCCTTCGCGCGGCCTTTTTCGACGATCTTCCGGATCTCGCGGTAGTTGGCGTCGGAAAGCTCGCCCGAGGCGTGGCGTTCGTCGATCCGCTCGACGTCCTTGTTGAACTCACGTTCATTCTTCAACGAGACGGCCGTCAGGAGGGCCTCGAACGCCCGGGCGTTCTTGACCTCACGATCCGAAGGCTCGCCGCCACATCCGGCGGAAATGAGCGCGACGAGGAGGAAGAGCCGCGTGTCAGTACGAGTCCGCACTGATCACCTCCCCGCCCGCGCGGCTGCTCAAGGCCTGCCACGACAGCAAGTTCACTGACTGCTTGATGAACCGGACCGAGCCGTCTCCCATCAAGAGATTCCCCCCGCCGGGATGGAGCGAGAACATCTCATCGGTGTGGCCGAGCGGGCTGTTCGGCGGGTGGATGACCTGGGGACTCTCGTAGAGCGAAGGGCCGCTGTGCGAGGCGAGGATCGCTCCACAGTAATCGTAATTGACGCCGATGCCCCCCGTCCCCGCGCTGGCGAAGGCGTTGTACGCGAAGTGCCGGTAGCCGGGGATGATCCCCACCCAGGTCGCGTCGGCAAGATAAGGCGTTTTCTCACCCGCGACGACCGTGTTGCTCAACCCGTCGATCACTCCGGCGTAACTCACGCGGCTGTTGCGATAGATCGGGCCGTTGCAACCCTTCACCGGGTCGTCGTAATTGGTGTTCGCCGGGGTGATGCTGGTGTCGTTCCAACCCATGTTGTACTGGTAGTTGGCGCGGGCGAAGTATGGGTTCGCCACGGGCAGCAAGTTTAAATTGGCGTCGACCATGGCGCACGTCGGCGTTGGATTATTGGCCGAGGGGCAGTTGTAGACGCTCAACTGAACTCCGACGACCGTGCTGTTCTGGACGACCCAGGTCGGCAGGTTCACATTGATCGCATTATAAAGCGGAGTTTGCTCCGCGAACGGGAGCAGCAAGGCCAGCCAGCCCCACCCCGGCCCGTTGTCGAGCGTTTGCGGGTCCGGGTTATAGCCGGAGACGGCAAAGAGGCTAAGTGGTGTCGTGGAACTGATATACCCCGAGACGATACAGCCGTGAACGCCTTCGTAATTGGCGATCGCCAGCCCGATCTGCTTCAGGTTGTTCACGCACTGCGAACGTCTCGCCGCTTCCCTCGCGGACTGGACCGACGGCAGCAA
>JAYUFP010000589.1:0-4808 GCA_043738665.1 Isosphaeraceae bacterium | reverse complement strand
TTCGGTACTCCGAACCCGTGCGGGACGGCCGCGGCCGGCAGGCACGGGGCGAGTATGCACCTTGGGAACAGGCCGGGAATAATTTCCCGATCTTTTCCCCCGGAATCGAGCTTCTTTGTAGGCTGGGTCGTGACCCAGCGTGGAACGCCTCCGCCGTCAAATCCGCTGGGTCACGACCCAGCCTACGATTGCGAATTCGAGGCGTTTCAGGAAGTGATTTCCGGCCTGTTTCTTGGCAACCTTGAAGTCAACAATTTCGACACGTTCTCCCTTTTCAATTCCCGGAGGATTCCATGCGCACATGGTTCACACTGACGATCATCCTTTCCGCCGGCTTTGCGTGGGCCGCGGACGACCCACCCGCAACGAAGAAGGACGCGCGCCCCCAGCCGCCCGGCGACTACCGGATCTTCGAACAGGACATGGCCGGGGCCTACTTCATCGCCCCGCAGCTCATGAACAAGTACAACGCTTTGCAAAAGCGAGTCGCGGGCCTCCGGGCCGAGATCGACGACGCGCGGATCGATCCGGCCAAGGCCCGTGCCGAGATCGACACTTACACAAACGATTTGAACGACCTTTTAGTGAAGATCAACCACGCGAAGCTCTATATCCCCGGTGCCAAGGTCCACAAGCGGACCGAGACCGTCCACGTCCCGATCAAATCCGACGACCTCTTGCTCATCGACTGCGAGAAGGTCGAGATCCGCGGCTGGGACGGCCCCGACGTCCAGTGCGTGCTCGAAAAGACCGTGCTCGACGACGGCACGGGCAAGGTCGCCGACGACTTCGCCGGGATCGAACTCGTCGCCCGCAAAGGCTCGGGCAAGGAGTTTTTCGGCTTTTACACCGACGTCAGGGACAAGCCGCAATTCAAAGACAACGCCGACATGCAGAATGAATTGAAACGCTTCGTGTTCCCGGAATTCCTCGCCCATGAGTTCCCTTATATCACGCTCAAAGGGCTGAACTACGAGGAAGGGAACCGGCAGATCGAGGTCTCCGTCCGCAGTGAAGGCGGCGACGGCTTTACCAGCGGCCAGTGGCGTCGGCACGCCACCCTCACACTGCTCGTGCCGAAGTGCCGGCGGGTCGGCATCCGAGGCGCTCTCGGGCAACTTAAAGTCCGCGACCTAAACGCCGGGCTCTCCGTGCTCGGTCAGGGCAACCGCGATTATCAGACCGTGTACGAGGTGACGAATCTCGGCGGGTCGCTCGTGGCCGATCGCATCGCCATCAATCGTATCGACGGCGTGAAGGGCAACGTCTCGGTCATGGCCACGTCCTACGGAGGGAACCGGGGTACGGACAACGGCCCCAACGGATCCACCTTCCACGCGTACGACCCGAAAAACTCGGTTTACACCAACATCGACGGCGACCTCCGCGCACGGTTCTGCTGGGCGAACCTCACCATCGGCGACGTGACCGGTCGGGTCGACGTCGAGAATGATTTCGGCAACACCGACTGGCAGCCGACTGGCGAACTCTCTCAGAAGGCCGACCACCGGATCGTCACGCAGAGCGGCACGGTCACACTGCGTTTCGGCGAGAAGGTGCCGGGTGCCCTGAAGGTCGAAATGTTCACCGAGATCGGGAAGCTCCGGCGCGGGGGCGATGTCGAGAAAGCCTCGAAGGCGTGGTTCGAGGAGACGAATTTTGAATCCGCTCATGGAGACGTTATTCAACGTTCATGGACCGCATGGACCCGCCGGCCCGGCCCGCGGGGCGGCCAACCGCCTCACAACTGGGAAGAATCGACCGCAAGGTTCCAGCGCGTGGCCGACGCCCTTCACGGCAGGCCGAGGACCCCAGGAGTCGATGTGATCAGCAGGGCGGGCATGATCACGGTCGCGGTCCCGTCACCGGGAAAATAACGATCGGGATGGCCATCGAGTGAAGAGACAGGAGGATTGCAAAGTCCGTCCTTCTCCCCCCGGGAGAAGGTGGCCGTAGGCCGGATGAGGGTTCCCGGTCCTTTCGTCGATCAAAAGACCCTCATCCGCCGCTTCGCGGCACCTTCTCCCGGGAGGAGAAGGTGGCCGTAGGCCGGATGAGGGTTCCCGGTCCTCTCGTCGATCAAAAGACCCTCATCCGCCGCTTCGCGGCACCTTCTCCCGGGAGGAGAAGGGTTAACGTCGGACTTTGCAATCCTCCTGAGCGAAAAGACCGAACGGGGCGTGATGATCGCGCTCTTCCTATACAATGGCCCGTCTCCGCCCGGGAACGACCACGGGCGGGTCGCGTTGCGCCGGATCGAGACCTTTTCAAACGATTTTGAGGCCGACCTTGAAGACCAGCCTGCTGGTGCGGCTCTGGGTGATGGTGTTCGTCCAGTATGCGATCTGGGGGCTCTGGTACGTGACGATGGGCACGTATTTGACCCGGACGCTCCACTTCACCGGCGGTCAGGTCGGTCTGGCTTACGGCACGCCCGCGATCGGTGCGATGATCTCGCCGTTCCTCGTGGGGCTCATCGCCGACCGGTTCTTCGCCGCCGAAAAGATCCTGGCGGCCCTGCACTTGCTCGGGGCGGTCCTGCTGTACTTCGTCTCGACGACGACGAGTTTCCCCGTGTTCTACGGCGTCTTGATGGCGCACACGATCGGCTACATGGCGACGCTGGCGTTGACCAACTCCCTGACCCTGCGACAGGTCACCGACCCCGGCCGACAATTCCCGCTGGTCATGATGATGGGGAGCGTCGGCTGGATCGCCGCGGGCCTGCTGATCGGCCAGGCGGAAGTTGAGGCGTCGGCCATGCAGTTCCGCTGGGCGGCGATCGCGTCGGCCACGATGGGTGTTTACTGCCTGACCTTGCCCCACACGCCCCCGCTGGGCCGGAAGCGCTCGACCACGCTGGGAGAGGCCCTCGGCTTCGACGCGCTGAAACTGCTCCGTAATCCTTCGTTCGCGGTGTTCCTGCTCGGGTCGTTTTTGATCTGCATCCCCTTGAGCTTCTACTTTAGCTGGACGAACGTCTTCCTGAACGAGATCGGCGTCAAGCAGGCCGCGAGCAAGATGACGCTGGGGCAGGTCTCCGACGTGACGTTCCTGCTCCTGATGCCGTTGTTCCTGAGCAGGCTGGGGGTCAAGCGGATGCTGCTCCTGGGGATGTTGGCATGGACCGTTCGGTTCGGGCTGTTCGACCTTTACGCCCGGGGGTTCACCTGGACGCCGCTCCTCTACATCGGTATCGCGGTCCACGGGATTTGCTACGACTTCTTCTTCGTGATGGGACGCATCTACGTCGACCGCCGCGCCCCCGACAACCTGCGAGCCACGGCGCAGGGGTTGCTCGCCTTCGTCACGCTCGGCGCGGGGATGTTCGTCGGCACCTGGCTCTCCGGAGTGCTCGGAGAGCGGTCAACGCTCACGCAGACCGACGGGACGATCCTTCACGACTGGAGCCGGATCTGGATCATCCCCTCGATGATGTCCGGGGCGGTGCTGATCGCGTTCGCGGTGCTGTTTCGTGAGGAGGCACCGGAGGTCGAGCGGGGGGTTTGAGTGTTTTCCTTTTGTCGCATCAAAACTTCTCGTCTCTCCCCGGCAATCGGGTTAACGGCGCACAGTGCCACCCGACTCCCCTTTCGACGCTTTCGTGGTTCTCACGAGGGGTCCGCGATTGCGGAACATCATCCATCCGCGACGTTACCGAAGATGGTCCGCAATCGCGGACCCTACAAGGAATCCAATGTCAAATCACCGTTAGACGTTTCGATATATCGCTTACCCAGCACCGGGTCGAGCCTGTCGTCATCGCCGTCGGGGCCGACGCTGTAGAGCTGGTATCCGCTTTTGGTCAATCGATAGATGAATTGGGCGTTGGTCGGGCTGTACGGGTCGGACGGGGTTGAAATCGTGTCGGGGTACTTGCCGTTTTCCTTGAAGGAGAGCTTCACGACGAGGTCGGCGAGCAGGAGCCGGTAGCGGACCTCGACCTTGCGTGACGACTGTTCGAGCTGCGATTCGACCTGTTTCTTGGTCGACTTCACGAATCCGTTCGCGATCAAGACGGTCGCCTGGAGCGCCCCCATTTTCCGAACATTCTGATCGATGAATGCGTTTTCGCGACGGATGACCTCATTGGCGGGCTCACGTCCGCTGTCGAGCTTTTTCAACGTGTCGATCAAGGCGCGAAGCTGAGCGGCGTCGAGGTCTCCGCGAAGGTCGCGAAGGCCGTTAATGCCGAGGGATTGCGGGGCGAGGCTCGCCATGTACAGAATCATCGGCACGTTCCGGCTCATCGCGTCGCCGAGTCGGAGAAGGTCGATAAACGATCGCATGGAATCGGCGAACCTTTTATCGCGACGGGCGAGCACACCTTCCGCATAAAGGACGCGGCCCGCCATCATCCGGAGAATGCCCGATTCTTTTACAGCGGGGTTCATGGCTTCGATGCTGTCGTAAACGAAGGGCACCTGAAACGGTCGGTCGAGCCCGAAGCGAACCAGGGCCAGAGCCCCGCTATTCTTCTCGACGTACTCGCGAAGCGCCGGGGTGTCGAGCGTATCGGCGTCGGGGAGACTCCCGTTCACGACGGGGGTGAGCTTTTCCATCTCCTTCGATGCAAGCAACACCTCTTCATATCCGTTAGGGACCGGCAAGACCGGAGGAGCGAGGTCTCCGGCTGAGGAATTGAGCGGCGAGAACACGAAGAATCCGAGCCAGATCCACGTTAGAGTCAGGCCCGGCAGGATCAGGATTGTTCGTGAGCGGGTCTTGCACTGTCTCATCATCGCCAACGTCTCCTACAAATGTCTGCCCGGCGCCGGGTGCCACTGGTCGTACTCGACCAGTGCTTG
>JAYUFP010000588.1:0-14093 GCA_043738665.1 Isosphaeraceae bacterium | reverse complement strand
TCCCACGCCGGAGGAATCGTTCCACCACGTATTTGTTATGAACAATCTCGTGATAAACGTAGAGCGGCGGCCCGAAGAATTCGAGGGCTTTTTCCAGGCACTCGATGGCCATGTTCACCCCCGCGCAGAAGCCTCGCGGGTTCGCCAGAAAGATCTTCATCTCGCGGAAGGCCTCCGACCGTCTGACTCGGAAATCAAGATCGCCTATTCTATGCGAAATCGCCCTTTTCGGAAAGACGTCACGGTCGGCGCTAGGCCGTCGCGCGGCTTGAATCCGTGACCTCGGACTGCTACCATCCTGAAATCGTTCGGGAGGTCGGCTGAGCGGCCAAGTTCCCGCCCTTTCGTTTCGGGAACGCCGGCAAGACCCGGCCGACGGTCGTTGGTTTAAATTCATTCGATAACCATCAACCCTCCTGCCCACTCCCTCGCACGCCCGGATCGTGAGCCGACCTCATGGGACTACAAATCGAGCCCGCGACGCCTTACACGAACTGGCACCGCAAGGATCTTCTTGGGCTTGAAGAGCTTTCCCGCGAGGAAATCGTCGGCGTCCTCGACACGGCCGATTCATTCATCGCGGCGTCGAACGGGAGCCGGAAAAAGTTCCCCGACCTTCAAGGTCGGGTCGTCTTCAACCTCTTCTTCGAGAACTCGACCCGAACGCGGACCAGCTTCAGTCTGGCGGCGAAGCGGCTCTCGGCCGACACGCAAGACTTCTCGGCGAACGTCTCCAGCCTCTCCAAAGGCGAGACGTTCATCGACACGGCCAAGAACATCGAGGCCATGGGCGCGGACGTGATGGTGATCCGGCACCCGACTCCGGGTGCGCCTCATCTGCTCTCGCGTCACATTAAAGCCTCGATCATCAACGCGGGCGACGGTGCCCATGAGCACCCCACGCAGGGCCTTCTCGACCTCCTCACGATCCGCCGCGCCAAGGGTAAAATCGAAGGGCTGACCGTCGGGCTCGTCGGAGACATCATCCATTCGCGGGTCGCCCGGTCGAACATCTGGGCGCTGACCAAGCTCGGGGCTCGGGTCATCCTTTGCGGGCCGCCGACGTTGGTCCCCCGCGGCATGGAACGGCTCGGCTGTGAGGTCGCCCACCACCTCGACGACATCCTGCCTGAGTGCGACGTCGTGAACGTCCTCCGGATCCAGTTCGAGCGGCAGGAACGCGGTCTGTTCCCATCGGTTTCCGAGTATTCGAGGTTTTACGGCATGACCCGGGATCGCGTCGAGAAGGCCAGGCCCGACCTCCTCTTGCTCGCCCCCGGCCCGATCAATCGCGGGGTCGAACTGACGCCGGAAGTCGCCGACGGGCCGCACTCGGCGATTCTGGAGCAGGTCAAGAATGGGCTGGCGGTTCGAATGGCGATTCTTTCGCTGTGCTGCGGAAGACCTCCGGCAGCTTAAGAAGTCGCCGCTTCAGTGATCGTGGTCGAGCGCAAAGAGTCGTTCAGGCTTCAAGATAAGACCGCGTCATCACAGTCGCGGAAGGGGCTGTTTCGTGCGGACGATCCAGATCAGCGGCGGCCGGATCATCGATCCGAGCCAGAACATCGACCAGATCGGCGACCTCTGGCTCAGGCGCGGGCAGGTGCTCCCTCTCGGCGGCGGAGCCTACGAAGACGCCGAGATCGTGATCGACGCCCGCGGCATGATCGTCTGCCCCGGCCTGATCGACTGCCACGTTCATTTGCGCGAACCGGGCAACGAAGAAGACGAGACGATCGCCACCGGAGCCGCCGCGGCGCTGGCGGGTGGCGTGACCACCGTCGCCTGCATGCCGAACACGATCCCCGCGCTCGACAGCCAGGGCGCTGCGGAATTCGTCATTCTCCAGGCACAGCGGGCGAGGAAGGCCAACGTCTATCCCGTCGGCGCGGTGAGCAAAGGGCGGAAAGGCGAGGAGCTTGCGGAGCTCGGTCAACTCGTTGCCGGGGGAGCCGTGGCGTTCACCGACGACGGCGCCCCGGTCGCTTCGGCGTCCTTGATGCGTCGTGCCCTTGAATATTCGAAGATGTTCGACCGCGTCATCATGCAGCACTGTCAGGTGCCCGAGCTGACCGTCGGCGGTGTCATGAACGAAGGGTTCGAGTCGATGCGGCTCGGCCTGGGAGGGATGCCCGCCGCGGCGGAGGACATCATGGTCGCCCGAGACATCCGCCTCGCCGAGATCACGGGCGGACGCCTCCACATCCAACACATCTCGACGGCGCGCTCGGTCGAGCTCGTTCGCGAAGGGAAGCGCCGGGGCATCAACGTCACCGCGGAGGCCTGCCCGCACCACTTCACCCTGACCGACGAACGGCTCCGCACGTTCGACTCCAACTACAAGATGAATCCACCGTTGCGAACCTGGCCCGATGTCGAGGCCGTGATCGGCGGCTTGATTGACGGGACGATTGAAGTCCTCGCGACCGACCACGCCCCGCACGCCCCCGAAAAGAAGATGAGGGAGCTGGACCAGGCCCCGTTCGGGATCGTCGGACTGGAGACGCTCGTCCCGTTGACGATCTTCGGCTTGATCGAGCCCGGTCACCTTTCCTGGCCCGATGTGATCCGCAAACTCACGATCAACCCCGCTCAGCTTCTGGGAATTCCCAAAGGGACATTGAAGTCGGGAGTGGACGCCGACGTCACGATCCTCGACCCCGACGCGCGTTGGACGATCGACTCGTCGAAATTCCTCTCCAAGAGCCGGAATTCCCCGTACAACGGCTGGGAAGTGCGAGGACGGGCCCATACCGTGATCGTCGGCGGCGAAATTCGTCACACGCTCGGCGGGATCGTCCGGCAAGCCGGCGCATCCCTCGCGGTTTGAGGAGATACCCAGTCTCGTCGCCTTGTCCTTCGACATCTCGGCGCGGACAATAAGGAAGTCGGCTTTGCCCTTGCCACTTCCGAGCTTGCACCGCGTTGCGCTACTTGATCGACGGATACAACCTGATGTACGCGGGAGGCCTGCTCGGCAAGCCGCTGGGTTCCGAGGCGTTCCGTCGGGTCCGGAACCGGTTCCTGAACGACCTCGCCTGTACGATGGGAGGGGTCGATGCGCATCAGACCACCGTCGTTTTCGACGCCTCGAACGCCCCCGAAAAACTCGCCCGAGTGCAGACGCACAAGGGGCTCACCGTAGTCTACGCCGTTGATGACGAGAACGCCGACGCACGGATCGAAGAGTTGATCGGCCGTCACGCGACCCCCAAGACCCTGACCGTCGTCTCGACGGACCGACGCATCCGCCAGGCCGCCGAGCGCCGACGCGCCAAGGCCGTGACGGCCGACGATTTCTGGGTCGAGCTGGACCGCCGAAAAGAGGCGAATGAGCCCGGTTTCAAGCCGCTCCCCAGGCCCAAGCCCGAACGGCCGGTCTCGATCTCATCTCAGGAAACCGAATACTGGCTCCGGGAATTCGACGGTCTCGACGACCTTCCCGAGACCCGTGAGGCGTTCGGGACCGACCACATTCCCATGCTCTCCGAAGGCGAGATCCGGGACCTCGAACGCGAAATCGAGCAAGAGACCGGGTGGTGAATGACGGACTGTGACCGGGGTCCGAGGCCATTTTCAGACAACGACCCGACACAGAGCTAAAGAGCCCGGAGCAACTCGTTCCCGCGGGAACGAGGACGATTTCCAGCCTTCCGTCGGCTCATTGTTTTCAAAAAGTCCTCCCGGGAACGAGTCCGAAGGGTTGCGGACCTTTCCACGGTGAAGATCGTGCCGTCTAGGGCGGTGAAGCTCGGCTTTTCCGTCGCCCGTTCGGACGGGTGCGCGGCAACGACGCCTGTAGCGAAACCGTGATCAGGCTTTCGCCCCATCACGCGTTGCTAATCAGGCGTTCAGCCGCGGATCGTGGCGGGATCGTCAGATTCGTGAGAAGTCCGGTCTCTCCGTTAACTCCGCCGACCAATCAAACCCTAAAGCGTCTAGCGTCTTTCGCATGAATTTTTGTTTGACCCGCTTTTTCATGCGAGCTAGTATGAAGTTTCTGGGAAGTTCTTCCCAGGGGTCATTACTTTCCGTCAACTTCTTTCGATCCAAGCTCGCCTGGAGCGGTCCTTGCGGGGGCACGTTGTGCGTCCCCCCTCGGCGATCCATTGCCGGCCCGCGATGCCAAGCGGGGGACCATCGTGGTGCCGACCCCCGGCGAGCCCACAAGGAGGCCTCATGCAACGACGCGGCGGTTTCACACTGATCGAACTCCTGGTCGTCATCGCGATCATCGCGGTCCTGATCGCCTTGTTACTCCCCGCGGTGCAGTCGGCTCGCGAGGCCGCGAGGCGGGCTCAATGCGTGAACAACCTGAAGCAGATGGGCCTGGCGCTGCACAACTACCACTCCGCGAGTAACACCTTTCCGAATGGACGTCCCGGCGACGACCCGAACAACAACGACTCGAACGCGATGAGCAACTGGGTCGTGCTCCTGCCTCAACTCGAACAACAGACGATGTTCAACGCCTGGAATTTTAACCTCTCGTTCAATGACCCTGCCGTGAGCGCGGTTTACGCGATCACATGCATCCCTGCCGCCCACACCACGGTGGCCGCCTCACCGCTCTCCATGTTCAACTGCCCGAGCGACCCTCGGAACTCAACCGTGAGCATCGCGGGCACCGGCCGCAATGACATCCCACAGGTAACGGTCGCGATCTCATCCTATGCCAATTCGGCCGGCACGGGTGGGCCGCCCGATTGTTGCACCGATAACACCCCCCCGTGGAATGTCGGCGACTTGAAGCATAAGAACAACGGTTTTGCCGACTACGGCTATTGCCACTCGATGGTGGATTTCTTGGACGGCACAAGCAACACCCTGGCCGTCGGCGAGACCGCTTACGCCAACGACGCGAAATGGTACGGCAGACAAACGTCGTCCTGCTCGGGAGTGAACCTCGCCTTCAACGCCTGGTCCGTCACTCTGCGGAGTAGTTCCAATTTCCGGAGCACAAAGAACCCGCTAAACACCCTGCCTGGCTACGGCATCGCTAACGGGGGCAACCCCTGCGGGACCAACGGCGCTTTCGGCAGCCGCCACGCGGGAGGTGGCAACTTCCTCTGGGCGGACGGCCATGTGAGCTTCGTCAAGAATTCCGTCAACTACCGGATCTTCCAAGGGCTCGCAACCCGGGATTTCGGCGAGGTCATCAGTGCCGACAGCTATTGATCACCCTTGTCGATCGATGGGTATAGGAGCGTTTGTTCTCATGCGGACACTCTTGCGGCATCACCCTCTTCGGCGCGCGATGACGGTCGTCTTCGCCGCCGTAACGGGCCTGGTCGGCTGTGAAAGCGACCCGACGGCGGTCCCCGCGGTCCACGCGTCGGGAACGGTCACCTATAAAGGGAAGCCGGTCGTAAAGGGGGCGATCCAGTTCGTACCGGAGGTCGGCAGGCCCGCGAGCGGAACGATCTCCGACGGAAATTTCACCCTCAGCACATACGGGACCGACGACGGCGCGGTGCCCGGCAAGCACAAGGTCGCCGTGACCTCCACGACCGAGGAAAAGACCAAGGACGGCGACACCCGACTCAAGCACCTGATCCCGGAGAAGTTCGCCGGGCCTGAAGGGTCGGGGATCGTCATCGAAATCCCGAAAAAGGGGAGCGGCAAAATCGCAATCGAACTGAACTAGGCGCCTAACGGAATCGTTCTCGCGCGAGCGGTTGCTCGAAAGACCCTTACCCGTCCGATATCCTCCCACAACCGGGCGGCCGTCGGGGTGAGGGTCTTTTTTGATCCCAAAATCTGCGGGAGACGCGTTGGGGGACGTTCTGGCTCTGGAATTCGACCACCGAGGGTGTTACAAATGCAGCGTCAAACACGCCCCCTCACCGTCGTTCCGAGGACGCGCGAGGGGCCGGATTTTTTCAAGGGGCGTCGCCTCGATGAACGTTCATGAATATCAAGCGAAAGCGTTGCTCAAGGCCGCCGGAGTCGCCGTTCCCGATGGGATCGTTGCCGGCACGCCCGAAGAGGCGGGCAAGGCTTATGACAGCCTCGGCGGCGGCCTGATCGTCGTCAAGGCCCAGGTACATGCCGGCGGACGAGGGAAGGGCGTCGCCATCGGACTCGAAGTCGACCGCGCCGAGGCTCTCGCCATTGCGAAGGGAGAAAAGCCCAGGCCCGACGGCTGGGCCAAAGGGGTTCAGCTCGTTCGCTCCCGCGAAGACGCCGTCAAGGCCGCCGCGAGCCTGCTGGGCAAGACCCTGGTCACCTATCAAACCGGCGCCGAAGGGCAGGGGATCTCCAAGGTTCTGGTGACCGTGGGCCACGACATCGCCCGCGAGCTTTACCTCGGACTCGCCGTCGATCGCGTCCTCAAATGCCCCGTGATGATGGCGACGACGGAGGGCGGCGTCGACATCGAGATCGTCGCCCACAACACCCCCGAAAAAATTCACCGCGAGCCGATCGACATCGGCCTCGGCCTCGCCCCGTTCCAGGCGCGGAAGGTTTGCAAGGCGCTGGGATTGACCGGGGATACGGCGAAAAAGGGCGAGGTTTTCCTCCGCAAGTTCGTCGATCTCTTCATCGCCAAGGACGCCTCGCTCGCCGAGATCAACCCCCTGATCGTGACCGACAAAGGCGAAGTCCTGGCCCTCGACTGCAAGCTGAACTTCGACGATAACGCCATGTTCAAGCACCCCGATGTGGCGGCGATGCTCGACGTGACCGAGGAAGACCCCTCGGAACTCCGTGCGGCGAAGAGCGGCCTGAGCTACGTGAGCCTCGACGGCAACATCGCCTGCCTGGTGAACGGCGCGGGCCTGGCGATGAGCACGATGGACTTGATCAAGTACCACGGCGGAGAACCCGCGAACTTCCTCGACGTCGGCGGCGGCGCGAACAAGGACCAAGTCCTCGAAGGCTTCCGAATTCTCCTCGGCTCGCCGACGGTAAAGGCCGTTCTGGTGAACATCTTCGGCGGCATCATGAAGTGCGACACGATCGCCGCGGCGATCATCGCCGCTTATGACGAGATCGACTTCCGAGTGCCGCTGGTGGTCAGGCTCGAAGGGACGAACGTCGAGGCCGGCCGCAAGCTCCTCGAAGAGAGCGGCCGAAAGATCATCTCGGCGACCGGTCTGACGGACGCGGCCAAGAAGGTCGTGGCGGCGGCGAAAGGTGTGGCTTGAGTCAACGCAGGAGAAACTCAGATGGGAATCGAATTGATGGGTAAGGTGCTCGTTACCGCCAGGATTGAAAATCTGAAGGACCAGCATGCCGCCGAGCTGGGGCTGATCTCCGCCGATCAAATCCGTGGCGTCGAAGTCATCGACGCTCTCGTGGACACGGGAGCGACCCAACTTTCAATGCCGAAACGACTCATCGAACAGCTCGGCCTGAGGGGTACTGATATCCGTCGTGCTCGCACCACGGCGGGAACCGTCAACGTCCAAATCTACGAAGCCGTTAGACTCACGATCCAGGGTCGAAACTGCCTCAGTGACGTCACCGAACTCCCCGATGATTGCCCAGTGCTCATCGGACAATTACCTCTTGAGGCGATGGACTTCGTCGTCGATCCCCGCGGGCAACGGCTCATCGGGAACCCCGCCCACGGGGGCGAGCAAATGATCGAGCTATATTGAGGCATAATTGACCGCAATTTTCACTCGGAGTCAGGCCAAATGGAAATAGTCGATTCCGTATACACAACCTTGCGAGCACTCGGGAAAGACGAAACTTGGCTCGAAAAGTGGATTCTCGAAAGACCGTTACGGCTGGGTCTTGGTGACATCAAGATTCAGAAGAACCAACTCGTCCATTACAAGAATAATGGAGGACGATTGGACGTGCTAGCTTATCGGTCGGATCTCGATACCTTCTATGAAATTGAGATCATGCTTGGAGAATGTGACGCCGATCACGGATTCCGAACACTCGACTATTGGGCGAGGGAGCGTCTGGCCAGACCGAATTCCAGGCACTTTGCCGTAATCGTTGCCGAAGACCTATCAGGGCGTTACAAATCCCTCATTGAAACTTTGCCGCAATACTTGCCGTTTATCGGGATCGAAATCAAAGCGCTGAAGTTGCCTTACGGGGATGGAGTCGCCACGATCTACACGACAATCGTTGCACAGCCTGATGACCTTGTGATCAATCAAGGGGATGAGCCTCAACTGCTCAGTCAGGACGAGGGAATCCTTCGGGATCGCGCGTGGTGGGAATCAAATTCCAACCAAACATTTTTAGCGACTGCTGATGATATTATCAAATATTGCATCGATCAGATTGGCCCTTCGCGCGTCGATTACTCGGCGAAGAGCTACATCTCCCTGAAAAAAGGTCGAAGATGTTGGCTCCCAATGTGGCCCCGATCCGATGGCCTTTTCGTGTACCTGCCAGGAGGTCCGGAAGGGGCCTCAGATGCTCCGTCAGAATTTTATAACAGGGTGAAGGGAAAACTCGAGCAGGCTTCGATGGAATTGCCAAGTTGGTCATATAAGTACAACGGCGGTGCGAATCCGATCGCGTTCGTGATCTCTCGTGAGAAAGCATCGCATTCTATTATAAGAGACATTCTATCGGAAGCTTACGATCTCGCTTAGTTTTTCCTGGCGCGAGAATGGTTGAAAGCGGCTTCACCGTTGTTTGTGCGGTTGAGCGAGAGAAAGCGACACGACCTTCTCCGCAGTTAATAATAGTTTCGCGACTCACTTGACTGCAAAATGACCGTCGAATTGTCCCCATTTTCCCTGGATCGGATGGTTCGAGCCGTCGAAAAGGTTCGCGACAGACTGCTGCGCGCGGCGTCGATCTTACACCAAGCCGGTATCCCTTACGCCGTGGCCGGGGGCAACGCCGTTTCCGTCTGGGTAAGCCGGATCGATGAGGCGGCAACGAGAACCACGCCGGACGTCGACATCTTC
Source organism: Isosphaeraceae bacterium (assembly GCA_043738665.1). Taxonomy (GTDB): domain Bacteria; phylum Planctomycetota; class Planctomycetia; order Isosphaerales; family Isosphaeraceae; genus JAYUFP01. The sequence continues at coordinate 5,202 of JAYUFP010000588.1, read as the reverse complement.
ATCCGTCGCGAAGATTTCGAGTCGGCCAAGCTTGCCTTCGCCGCAGCCGGTTTCGTTTATCGAAATGTCGGGGGCAGGGAGATGTTGTTGGACGGGCCGGATGCGAACGCCAGAGACTCCGTGCATCTGCTATTCGCCAACGAAATGGTTCGCCCTCACGAACTCCATCCCAACCCCGACACCTCTGAATCCGAGGATGCAGGAACCTTCCAGGTTCTTTCACTCCCGGCGCTGGTCATGACTGAACTGAACGCATTTCGTATCAAACATCGAGTGCATTTACGAGATATGATCGACGTCGGCCTGATCGACGAAAGCTGGTACGACCGGCTCCCCCAAGAACTCGCCGCGCGACTCAAGACATTGATTGAAGACCCGGAAGGCTGACCAGTTATTCCAACGCGAATTTCCCAAGACGGAATCCAAAAATGAGCATCCTGGTCGACAAAAATACTCGCCTCATCACGCAAGGCATCACCGGTAAGGCGGGCAAGTTCCACTCGGAACAGTGTCGCGATTACGGCACGAAACTCGTCGGCGGGGTCACCCCCGGCCGTGGCGGTGAACGGGTGCTTGATGTGCCGGTTTTCGACTCCTGCTCCGAAGCCGTGAAGGCCACCGGCGCGAACGCGAGCATGGTCTTCGTCCCGCCCCCAGGCGCGGCCGACGCCATCATGGAAGCCGCCGACGCCGGCATCCCACTCATCATCGCCATCACCGAGGGCATCCCCGTGATGGACATGGCCCGCGCAGTCGCCTTTTTAAAGGCCTATCATCCCAACACCCGGCTCGTCGGGCCGAATTGCCCGGGGGTCATCACGCCGGGCCAGTGCAAGATCGGGATCATGCCCGGTTACATCCACAAGCCGGGCAAGGTCGGCGTCGTCAGCCGGTCGGGCACGCTGACCTATGAGGCGGTCTGGCAGTTGACGAATCTCGGGATCGGCCAGAGCACCTGCGTCGGCATCGGCGGCGACCCGGTGAACGGTACAAGCTTCGTCGACGTCCTCCGGATGTTCCAGGCCGATCCCGACACCGACGCCGTCTTGATGATGGGCGAAATCGGCGGGAACGCCGAGGAACAGGCCGCCGCGCTCCGCGCCTCGGGAGAGTTCACCAAGCCGCTCGCCGCCTTCATCGCCGGCCAGACCGCCCCTCCAGGCAAACGCATGGGACACGCCGGCGCGATCATCTCGGGCGGTTCGGGCAAGGCTTCCGATAAGATCGCCGCGCTGGAAGGCGCGGGGATTCGCGTCGCCAAGAGCCCCGCCGACATGGGGATCGCGCTCCAGGCCGCGCTCAAGGACTGATCCCGGTCCATGCCCGACCACGACCCGTCAAACCCCTGGAAAACGCTCGAATCCAGGGCGATCTACGAGAACCCGTGGATCGCCCTGCGGGAAGACCAGGTGATCCGTCCCGACGGCAAGCCGGGGATCTACGGCGTCGTCCACTTCAAGAACCGCGCGATCGGCGTCCTGCCCGTCGACGACCGGGGCCGCGTCTGGCTCGTCGGTCAATATCGATACCCGTTGAAGTGCTATTCCTGGGAGATCCCCGAAGGCGGCGGGCATGGGGACGAAGAACCCGAGGAAACCGCCAGGCGAGAACTCCGCGAGGAGACCGGACTCTCGGCGGGACGGCTCGACCTGATCTCGACGGCCCACCTCTCGAACTCCGTCAGCGACGAACTTGCTTATATCTTCCGGGCAACCGATTTGACAGCCGGTGCGAGCGAGCCCGACGGCAACGAACGGATCGACGTCCGCCTGTTCGAGTGGGCTGAAGCGTGGGACATGCTTCATCAAGGGAAGATCACCGACTCGATGAGCGTGATCGCGATCTTGCACGAGGCAGTGCGACGGGCGGGCGGCCTCTGAGGCCGATCTCGGTTTTCAGGCGCGAAGGCGACAGGAAACCCGATCACTCCTCGATCGGGTCCGGGTTGTTTCTCGCTTCGAGTTCCGTCTCGGCTTCGAGGGCACATTCGGCGAGAAGGACCAGTTTCTTCGCGGCGCCGGCGAGCGGTTCCGATCCTAACGTGCTGAGGTATGCGTCAATCTCTTCGGCACGCGGGAGGATTCTTTCCGCAAGGGTTCTCAGCGCGTCGTCGTCCGCCTGGATGATCTTCGTGACGCGCCGGGCGACGTCATCGGTTGACCATTCGTCAAAGAGTGAAGCCAGATCGGCAAGGTGGTCGGGAAGGGCCATGTGGATTGTCGCGCCTCAGGACTCGTTGGAGACAATTCATGATTTCGACGAAGGCGTTGTTTGATGTCGGCCAGAACTGATATTAACGGAGAGTCAACCTGGAGCTTCCAAGAATCAGATCGGAAGGGAACATTTTGCCGGGGCAAGCGGTAGGCGATGCGGCGAGGTGCGAGTGCGTCTCGGTGTGGTCGGCGGCGATCTGGTATCGGCTGCTCAGGTAAGCCACGAGGGCCTTGGCGGAGGCGATCTGTTTTTCGGTCGGGGGAGACTTTTCGAGGTCGCCGACGACGCAGATTCCGATGCCGTACTCGTTCACGTCCGGGTTCTTGCCGTCGCGGCAGTGGACCCCGTGCTTCTGTGCGACCCAGCGCTGGGCGACTTCCACCTGGCCGTCGGGGCTTTCGGTGCCGTTGCCGATCACGAAGTGGTAGCCGCAGCCGTTCCAGCCGAGCCGCTTGCGGTGCTCTCGGTCGATCGAGTCATACCCTCCCGACGGATTCGCGCTGTGGTGGAGCACGATGTACTTCCAGGGACGGTCGGCCTTGGGCGGCGAGAACAGGTCGTCGGGGTCGTTCACGAGCGGCCGAAGTGTCTCGGTGAGCGAAGCCTGCCGCAACCGTCCCGCGGTCGGGCGGAGGTTGGTGCTGCTCTTCAAGGCCGGTGCCGGTCCCGGAGCCGCCGAGGGGAGCCCTTTGATGGAGCCTGCGCCTGAGGAATCCTTCTCGGAAGGGGCTTTCATCGGCTGAATCTTCGATTCTTCCTCGTTGCCGACCGGGGTGAGATCCGGCTCGTCGAGGAACCCCGGTTTCGGGGCCGTCACCGGTGGCGGCGTATCCCTGATGCGCGAACGTGCGGGGGTTGATGAAACCGAAGAGGCAGGGGCTGAAAGCGTGGCGGGTGACGAGCCCAGAGGGGGCTCGTCCAGCGGTTGGATGTTCGTGGGCTCGACGGTGGTCGATGAAGACGGCGAAGAGGGTACGACGCTCGTTCCGCAGTCACCCGACGGGCAGGGGCGGGCTGGACCGACGTAGACGGGGCGGAGCGACGAACGCCGGCTGTGACTGCATCCGGTGGTGAGGCTCAATGCCACTGCCGGCAGCAAGAGGGCCGCCAGTCTCGCGGCGCGTACGACGAACGGGGCCAGTGTTGGCTGGGCCATGATGGGTTTCCTCTCATCCTTCCGGGGGCTAACCCCCGACCGCGCCTCGGGCGGGTCGGGTTCGGGTCGTGTCGGTGGTGCTCAAGGGTGCGATTTCGAGGAGGCGACCAGAATCCATTCGCAAGCGGGGTGCCGTTCGTCCGGACGACCGCGCTTCGGTAAATCCGTCAATCCCCGGCCTTCGTCTCAAGTCTACACGCCCTTTGGCCGAGTGACGAAATCAGGTCGCCATTTTGTAAAAAATTCCCTAAAGAAAGGCTAAAGTCGCGCAACCGTCGAATTGTCAAACCGACCATTCGGGATAGGTCGAATCGCCAAATAGGAAGCTTGTGAGGGACATATCGAAAAACAGGTCGAAATACGATCGCAACCCGTCACAGCCGGCGCGGTGGCGGGTTTCCCGGCGATCCGGTATCTTGAGACTCGTCGAAACCCTCGCGCGGAACGGCCCTCGAACCCGCGAAGGGCTTTTTTTGTCAGGAGGATTACAAAGTCGGAGGCGTGAGCCGGATAGGGTCGGTTTTCCGGGTGCCCCTGGTCGTACTCGACCAATGCGAGTCGGCCGCGGCAGGCACTGGTCGAGTACGGCCAGTGGCACCCTGAGAGCCTCTTCCGTACAGGCCGACACAACTTTGTAGTCCTGCCGCTTTTTTGTCCGGGACGTCGACCGATTCACGCCCGCGTCCCTTTTTTGCAAGGCCCCGACCGCCGGGTCGGGGAGCGCCCTCATGCCCTCGTACCACCCGCAGCGCATCGAGCCGAAGTGGCAGGCTTACTGGGAGTTGAACAAGACCTTCCGGGCCGAAGACTTCGTCCCCGGCAAGCCCAAGCTCTACGTCCTCGACATGTTCCCCTACCCCAGCGGCGCGGGCCTGCATGTCGGCCATCCCGAGGGCTACACGGCCACCGATATCGTCTGCCGCTACAAGCGGATGAGAGGCTATAACGTACTCCATCCGATGGGTTGGGACGCATTCGGACTCCCCGCCGAACAGTACGCGATCCAGACCGGCACCCACCCGAGCGTCACGACTCAGACGAACATCGCCAACTTCCGCCGACAGATCAAGTCGCTGGGCTTCTCGTACGACTGGGATCGCGAGGTTGATACCACCGACCCCTCCTATTACAAGTGGACCCAGTGGATCTTCCTTGAACTCTTTGACACCTGGTATGACCCGGATTTTGAATGGACTGACCCGACCGGGAAGGCCCGAAAGGGCAAAGGCCGCCCGATCGCCGAGTTGCCCATTCCCGAAGACACGCTCGACCCGGACGCCTATCGCGATTCCAAGCGCCTGGCCTATCGCGCCGTCGTCCCCGTGAACTGGTGTGCGGAGTTGGGGACCGTACTGGCGAATGAAGAAGTCATCGACGGCAAGTCCGAGCGCGGCGGCTATCCCGTGGTCCGGTTCCCGCTCCGCCAATGGATGCTCCGGATCACGGCCTACGCCGAGCGTCTGGTCGACGACCTGGACGACCTCGACTGGACCCGCGCCATCAAGGACATGCAGCGCAACTGGGTCGGACGGAGCGAAGGGGCGGAGGTCGATTTTCCGCTCGGATCGGATCCGTCCAGGCCGCGTCCGTCGCATTGGTCGGAAACGCCGGAGAATGATGTGATCCGGGTTTTCACGACCCGTCCCGACACCCTCTTCGGCGCGACCTACATGGTGCTCGCGCCGGAACATCCACTCGTCGATGGGATCACGACTCCCGCGCATAAGGACGCGGTCGCCGGTTATCGTGAGGCTACCAGTCGTAAGAGCGATCTCGACCGAACCGACCTCGCCAAGACCAAGTCGGGCGTGTTCACCGGCGGCTTCGCTGTC
>JAYUFP010000587.1:0-4820 GCA_043738665.1 Isosphaeraceae bacterium | reverse complement strand
GCGGGGTTCGGGCTTGACCTCGGGGTGCCTCCGCCTCCGCTGCCCGGTCCGAGCATTTCGGTGGCGTCGAACGGGTCCACGGACGTATCCGTCTCGGCACCCTTCAGGAGGTCTTGGAACGGGAATTCCCTCAGATCTTCACCGAGCTGACGCATCGCGCGGACGTACCGCTTGACGATCAGGCCGGTGTCCTTCTTGTTGAACTCGTCGTTCCGATAATCCTTGTGCTTGTCGAGGAGTGACTTCCAGACGTCGAGCCCCTTGCGGAACTTCTGGGTCGCCGTCTCGAAATCGGACTGTTTGTAGGCCTGCGTGCCTTCGTAGAACAGTTGCCGAGCCTCGACGCCTTCCGCGGTCATTTCGGAGGCGCAACGGTCTTTCCAGTAGCGATAGTTCATCTGGTCCGACCAGCGATTCGCCCAATGTTGCTGGGTTTCGCTTAGCTTATGAAAGACCGACGGGTTGGTGACGTCGTCGAGGCGAACTTTTCGCTTCTGGGCGTCGTTGAACGCTTCCCACTCGTACTCGCCGAACTTGGTCCATTCGCGGAGGGAGCGGAACCAGGCTTCCTTGGCGACTTCGCCAAAGGTGGCCTCGATCCCGACCATGCTCATTTTCTCCAGGCCGATCGCATAGCGGGTCTGGGCGTGGGCGGGCATCGAACGGAACGCGAGGTCGCCGGGACGGCCTTTGCGCTGCGGGGACGGGTCGACGTAGTCGAGGTTGGCCTCGACGCCGGTCGCGACGCGTTCGGCACCGTTGTCAACCAGGTTCACAGCGCTGGTGAACCAGCCGTAGCCGGACTGGAAGTTGTCGTGGCCGACAACCGTCAACCCCGTCTCGGGTTCGATGTAGCTGGTGAACTCTTCATCCGGGTCGTCCCGGAAGAGGCGGCGGAGGATGATCGATTCGTCGGAGAATCCGAACTTGTGGTAGTAGGTCCACGCGGTGTCCCAGACGAGGTCAGGCGACTTCTTATTCTTCTTGACCCCTTCCTGGAGGAACTGGGTCCCTTTTTTGATCCACTGGTACTTATCTTCGGGGGCGTCCCACTCGACCGACACGTTGTACGCGAGGTTCCACCCCTGGAAGGTCCAGACCGAGAGAAAGTGGGGCTGGAGCTTGGTGATCAGGTCGACCGTGGTCGCCATGCTGTCCCAGTCCTGCTCCCGCTTCATTTCCTCGGCTTTGGTCCAGAGCGAGTTGGCGACGACGCCGCGTGCCCCGCCGAGGAGGAGCAGCTTGAGCATGAAGCTGCCGGTGTCGATCTGGCCGATCGCGGCCTCACCGAGGTCTTTCTCGCGCTTCAGGCGGTTCAGATAGGTGCCGTAGGGCAACATCCCGCCGAAGATCGCGACGATCAGTAACAGATAGATGATCTTGCGAACGAAGTTGGACGACCTCATGCGGCGACCTCCCGATTCTTCAGGATGAAAAAGCCGGCGATGGAGAAGGGCACGGCGTAGGCGAAGGCGAGCAGGGTATTCGCGAGCAAATCGTACCAAGAGACGGCGAAGCCGTTCGCCACGGGGGTCGTGACGTCGAGCGCCGTGAAGTTCGGGACGATGTACACGAGCCGGGACATGATCGGCATCACCAGGCCGTCGAGCGTCTTGGCGATGACCACGGCGTTGGTCGCCGCCAGGTCGGACATCTGGTTTTCGTGCATGATGAGGCGGTGGAGCGACTCAAAGGGTCCGCCGCCGAGGAGGCTCTGTCGCGTGAATTCCAGCAGGGCCGTGAACGCGAGCTGCCCGGCGATGAAGAATGCCAGCGTGGTCAGCAGCGCCACGGGCCAGCTCAGGAAGGTTCCGGCGAAGACGCCGATGGCCGTCAGCACCATCGCCTGGAGCCAGACGCCGAAGAGGCCCTTCATGAAGTTCGTGCCGAAGTCTCCCGATTTGGAGAGCAGGAACAGGTCGTTCTCCGCCATTCCGAGATACTGCGTCGGGCTGATGCATCGGACCTCGATCCGGAGATTGCCCTGGCCCCCCGCGAGCACCGACGCCGGCAAGACCTGCTTGTTGGTGTAGTATTCGCGGATCGGGAAGATGTTGCGGTACTGAGCGCCCGTGACCGGGTTCGTGGCTTCGAGCTCGGCATAGACCGGTTCTCCCACCCGACCCTTGGTGGTCCGGTAGACGTTGAACGTCATTTCGAGCGGGACGGGTGCGGAATGGAGATCCGCGGCCTGTCGCTTGAACGCCTGGGACTCGGTGGCCTTGTCGGCCTTTTCGGCCTCGGCCCCCTTGACTTCGAGCCCGTCGGCCTTGGCCTTGAGTGTCTCGTAGGCTTCCGTCGAGGTCTTGAGCTCCGCTTTCGCACGTTCAAGCGTGCCCGAGAGTTCCTTCAGTTTGCTCGCGGGAAGTGCTCCCGATTCCTGAGCCTTCTCGGCCTGGGCGATCCGGTACTTGGCTTCGTACGATCGATTGAGGAGCCCTTCCACCGAATCCTCGCGGATCAAGGTGGAAACCCGAATCCGCTTGTCGAGGAGTCTGGCCGGCCGGCCTGCCGGGGCGTAGGGGTCTTCGATGACGCCGAACTGCCAGATCGCGGTGGCGGGGGTCGCGCCTTCGATATGGCTTCGGGGGTTGCTCACGGATTGCTCGGAGCCGACGTCGATGCCGCGAAGGTGGGCGGTCCCCTTCGAGTCGAGGAAGGTTAACGAGCCGAAAACAGGAACGCGGGCGGCCATTCGGGTCCGAAGCTGCTGGGCTTGCTCCTTCAGGAGTCGCGCGTCGCCGGTGCGGTTCTGTTCGTTCGCCTTGACCGCCGCCGCTTCCACCTCTCCGATCTTGCCGCCGACGGTCCGGTAGAGATAAATGAGGCTGACTCCTCCATAAATCACCACGAGGACCGTCACCAGGGCCATGTAGCCGATCATCCGGCCCCAGATCAGCTCGATCCTGCGGACGGGCTTGGTGACGACCGTGTAGATCGTCTGGTTCTGGATGTCCTGCGGCAGGCTCAACGGGGTCAGGAACGTGACCATCAAGGTCAGCAAGGCCGTGCAGAGAAGCGATAGCGAGCTGACGTAAACGCGTCCCATCTCGGCGGGGCGGGGGGGGGTCAGGAACCAGTGCGTGAACGCGAGGAAGACTCCGAAGAGCGCTAACACGACCCAGGGAGCCCACATCCGCCGGTTCGACTCGTCCCAGCTCAGCCTGGCGATCGAGTAGAGACGTCTCGGGCGAACGGCGATCAGTTCGAGGAAGACCACGACGACGACGTGGAGCAGGACGACGTAGCCCATGTAGGTCCCCGCCATCCGCAAGCCGTAGCCGAGGCCGTCGGTGAGGGAGATCGGCTTGACGGCGTTGGTGAGGGCGACGTTCTTCGAGGACGCATAGATCGCGTAACCGAAGGCCAGCCCGATCGCCAGGGCGAGGTGCAAACCGATCAACTCGACCACATCGCCGCGGCGCCCGGCCTTCCGGATCGTCCTCCAGATCGCGACCTCGGCCCAGAGGAAGAGGATCAGGCCGCAAGCGATCGCGGAGAATGCCACGGAATACATGCCGAAAATCATGTAGACCTTGACTTTTTCATTGGTTTCGAGCACCGACCAGAAGAGCGTGACCACGCCCCCGATGAGTGCCGCGAGCGCCGCGAAGTCAAGGAGGCCGCCGCGGGCGACGGTCCGCTCTTTCACGGCCGTGGCAAGCCACGACACGATCCAGGCGAGCAGGCAGAACAGGCTGACCACCTTCATCCAGGTGATCAACCCGCCGAGCAGGCCTGGAACAGTGATGTTCGTTTCACCGAAGACGTACAGCCACGTCATCACGCGACGGTACTGTTCGGGAATGCCCTGTAGGAACATTTGCCCCCAGAGCAAGGGGAATGACAAGAACGCGGACATGGATGAAAACGCTCCTCAGTTCGCCGAAGCGAGGTGTGAGTCTAGCCGGGATCTTTCCCGAGTCGGAGCAATGGCTTATGACGGATGACGGATGACCGATGTCCAAGCACGTTCACTCGTTCCCACGGTCCTCCGTGGGAATGCCGTCCTGGACGCTCCGCGTCCGCGTTTGATGACGGCAAGACGACGCAGAGCGTCGAAGTCGGCATTCCCACGGGGACCGTGGGAACGAGCGTGATTGCCGGCCCGTGTCGGTTTGTAGAGATCGAGAACCAATCGTGGGCGTTATTTCTTGCCGGCGAACTCGTCGACCGGCGCGGTCGGCTTGGCCTCGGCGACCTTGCGGCGACCGGGGTGCAAGTCGCTCTCGCGGACGATCCGGAGGAACAGTTCTTCCAGCGTCGTCGTCGGGTGGTCGACCGAGACGAGCTCCGCCCCGTGCCGCTTGATCACGCCGCGGATCTCGTCGACGGCGGCTTGAGGAAGGTTCTTCGTCTTGATCTGGGTGACATCCTGCACGGTCAACAGGTCGGACACCTTGCCCATTTCCTTGAGCTCGCCGCGGTGGAGGATCGCGATCCGGTCGCAGATGTCCTGCATGTCGGCCAGCAAGTGGCCGGAGAGCAAGATCGTCTTCCCCTGGGCTTTCAGGTCGCGGATCAACTCCTTGATCTCGGCCGTGCCGATCGGGTCGAGGCCCGAGGTCGGTTCGTCAAGGAGGATCAGTTCCGGGTTGTTGATCAAGGCCTGTGCCAGCCCGATCCGGCGCTGCATGCCTTTGGAATATTCGCGAAGTTGCCGATGCTTGGCCGCGCCCAGGCCGACCATGTCGATCAGGCGGTTGACCCGCTTGGTCCGCTCCGCCGACGACATCTTGAAGAGCCTGCCGTAGAAGTGAAGCGTCTCCTCGGCGTTCAAGAACTTGTAGAGGTACGACTCCTCGGGGAGGTAGCCGATC
>JAYUFP010000586.1:0-4834 GCA_043738665.1 Isosphaeraceae bacterium | reverse complement strand
AGCGGGAGTTGGGGCCGGCGCGGCCGCCGGCTTGGGCGTCGGGTCGGCGAACGCCGTTGCGGCTCCGTTGAACGCGATCAAGGTCAACGCGAGGGCGTGGGGTCGATAGCGCATCGTCGTTTCTGGCCTCAGGACGATTGATCGGTGGTTCATTTCTGGGCATCGGCTCCGGCGGCGGCCTTCGCCCGTTCCTTGGATTCGAGTCGAAGTTTTTCAAGGCGCGTCAACGGCTTGGGAGGTGCCGCGGCGGCAGGCGCGGGGGCTGCCGCGACCGGCTTGGGCGCCGGGGCAGGGGCCGGCGTGTTCGGCTTGGGAGGGAGCGGAACGTCGATCCGGAGTTGACCTGTACCGAGGTTATGGATGATCGGCTCGCCGTCCTTCGTGATCACGACCTGGCAGAACAGGTTCGCGTGATTACCGGCCGGAGAAACCTTGTCGGTCTTGATGTGGAAAATCAGGTCGCCGGTGTCCTTGGTGATCTTCTTCAGGTCCGTGGTGACCTTGTTCGGAAGGCCGATCAGAGCGACTGTCGCCTCGCCGGGGAAGTCGACGGCCTTGTTCACCTTCACCGCCATGTCGACTTCCCTGCCTTGCTCGACGCTCGCCGCCAGAAACGCCAGGGTGACGAACTGGGGAGCGATCGTCAGCTTCGCGAGTTGCGTCGAGACGAGTAGGGGGCCGGTCGGGCCGTTGGATGACCCGTTGACCACGATCTTCCAGGTCCGCAGTTCCGCCCCGCCGTCGGCGTTCATCGGGATCAGGGCTTCGTTCTGCTTCTCAGGAATCGCGACACCCCCCGCCGAACTGACGCCCGGCGGATTCCAGGGCAAGGACACCGAGATCGGCGCGGTGAAACCGGGCTTCCGCTTCGCCACGACCTTCAGATTCATCGAACCGCCACGAACCAGAGGAACCTTCGGCTCGACGACCTCGACCGAGTACGGGGCTTCCTCGCAGACGGCGACCGGAAGCTTTTCGACATACCGGTTCCAGAAGGGGACGTTGTTCTGCCCGAGCACAAGTTCCACCATCTGGCTGAACTCGCACGGAACGACCTGTTTGGGGTCGGTGTGATTGCCGGAGAGCGTCGCGAACGCGCCCGCCACCGGGGCATCAAGGGCTGCAGAGAGCAGGACGGGGTAGGTGCCGATGCTCGCGGCCATCGTGTCGGCCTCGAAGGTCACGCCCTTGGGGAGATTCGCGGCAGTGACGACCAGTTCTCCCCCGAAATCGGCGCGACCCGCGTTCACGAGAATCGCTTGCCGATTTCCTTTCGGAACCGCCACGCCGATCACCCCGGTCCCGCGATTCAGCGACTCATTGGGGATGCTCAACGCGAGTTTTGGTGCGACGGGGCTGACCTCGATCCGGTAGAAGTAGTCGGGCCCGCCTTTTTGCAACTGGTCATTGAGCCAGATCACAAACTCACCGTCATTGGGAGCGGCGAACCGGAAGTAGCTGTCAGGGCCGGCGCTGTCGTCGTTGCCGAGCATCGCGCCGCCATTCTTCGCTCCCAGGTAAAGCACCGCGTCGAGGGGTGAACGCAACTGCCGCGCGAAGACCCGGACGTCAAAATTCTGACCTTTTGTCACCTTGAACACGAAATGGTCGACGTCGCCCGGCTTGCCGATCACGCCGTTGAGTGCCGCCGGTGCCGTGAAGGGGGTCGCGGTCGCCTGTGTGTCGTTGGGCTCGACCTCGATCGTGTTGCCGAACGTGCTGAGGCGAAACGCGTTGGGGTATGGGGCGACTCCCCGTTCGTCGGAAGCCGAGATCCCGTATTCGCGTTCCGGCGTGGCGGGAAGGGTTTGCGTGGTGGTTTTCTCCCCCTGGACGTCGCCGATCCAGCGCACGCTCACCGCCTCGCCGAGCTTACCGCCGCCGGGTACGGTCGCGGTCGGTCTTGGATAGTTGCCGATATGCACACGATAGAGGCACGCACCGTTGCCGGCATAAGCACTCTCGCGGACGAGGATGATGTACGTCCCGTCGGCGGGGGCCACGACCGAGGCGAAGCCGTCTTGCCAGACGAGCGCCGCGTCGTCGCTGGAAGCGAGTTCGAACCGTTTTGAATCAAGAATCGCCACGTACGGGTCAAACAACGTCACGCCGAGTCGAATCCCCTCGACCTCGGCCGTGATCCGCTCGCCTTTCTTGGCCTGGACCGCGAAGTAATCGACATCCTCGTTGTCGGCGATCCCGTTCACCGTGACGTTCATCGCGATCGGCTGGGGCTTGGTGAATTCGTTGTTCGGCTCGACCTCGGCGACGTCCTTCAAAGCCCCCACGCTGAACGTCCGAAGTTCGCTGATTCCGCCGGCGGTCCGGAGGCGAAGGTCGTAAAGGCCGAGTCGCGCGTTCGGCGCGAGTTTCAGGAGCGCCTTCACATGGCCGTCGTTCACGACGGTCAGTTTCGTGGTGGTGATTCCCGGCTGATAGACCATGATCTCCTTGGCGTCGGCGAGCCGAGCGCCCGTGAAATTGACTTCAACCTCGGTCCCCCGTTGCCCGCCAAGCGGCCGTACGCCGGTCAGGCTCGGGCTCGACGCTGAGGCGACGGACGCGAGGAAAGTCAGCACGAGAAAAGCGTGGAGAATGCGTTTTGTCATGGTGCCGGTGGGGTCTAACGTGCGGATTTCGAGGCGGGAGGAATCGTCTGGGCTCGGAATCAGGTCAGGAAAGCCAGACACGCCCGTCGTCGGTTTGGGTGACTTCGATTTTGGGGCCTTCGTTGGAATCGAGCAGGCGGAAGGAAACAGGGAGGATTTCACTTTGAAGACAATTGGAATCACCGAAGGCGATTGAACCGGCGGGATTCATTTTGCCTGTTTGGTTTCGGTAGAGTTCAAGACGCCAGGGGTCGCGATCCACAAGCAATAACTCATCGACGCCCACCTTGGCGTAAAAGTTGAATTTGAGGCGCGACCGGTCGCCCTTGCTGATGATTTCGACGGCGAAATCCGGACCTCCGAACCAGTGCGAATCGCGGTCCTCAGCGGGATTGCCAGGGAGAAAAACGGCAACATCGGGGCAACGATAATTCTTAGTCCATTCGTCGGATTGATCGCTGACATTGACTCCGGCAATCGAGTCAAACGCTTGCCGACCTTCAAGAGAACCGTGAAACACCCGGGCCAAGAAGGTCGCCAGTCGTTGGTGTTGATTAACGGCGAGCGGCGACATGACGTAGACCCCGTTCCAGACCTCGTCGAAACGGTCCGACCCCCGTTCACGGCGCACACGGATGATCGATTCGAGATCCTCTTCGGGAAGAATCAGGTGTGCCATGGATTCACTCCGGGCGAATCAGCAAGTCCAGGTGCGTCCATCGACGGTCTGCGTCACGACGATCATTGGCCTTTCCTCATCGTCAATCAGGCGAAACGAAACGGGGAGTACAATGCTTTTCAGCGATTGAACGTCCCCGAGAATGAAGGTACCCGCGAGGACCAGTTCCTCGCCGTGGTTCCGATAGAGTTCCAACCGCCACGGGTCGCGGTCGACTAACAGAAGTTCGCGCACTGCCACTTTGGCGTAAAACTCAAACTTCTCGCGGGACCGGTCCCCTTCGCTGACGACTTCGACGGCGAAATCGGGACCGCCGAGCCAATACGCCTTGCGCTTCTCGGCGGGGTTTCCGGGTGAGAAGACCGCGACGTCGGGAACTCGATAGTTCTCGGTCCAACCCTTCGACCTGTCGCTGACATTCGCGCCCGAGTAGATACGGTGTCGCGGCTGAGATTCCGTCGCCTGAATCAGTGCGCTTGCGAGGCTCGTTGAAAGCTCCTGATGATCGAGATCGGCTTCCGGCGACATGACGTAAACACCATCCCATGTCTCGTCATAACGATCCCGGCCGGATTTGCGACGCCTGCGAATGAGTCGCTTGTGGGTGTCGGGCGGGTAGTGAATGCTGGGCATGGTCCGGCTCCGCTTCAAGGAATCGGCCCGCCGCCATCGACGGGCCGTCCGCATTGTACGAAACTCCGCTCAGGCGAGCAGTTCGTTTCGGACCTTGCCGCCGTCAACGATCTCGATCGGCCTCCCGCCCGGGGCCATCAACTCCTTGTCGGCGACGATGCCGAGGAGGTGATAGACCGTCGTCGCCAGGTCCTCGGGGCCGATCGGGTCGCGTTCGGGTTCGGTGGCGGTCGCGTTCGAAGCTCCCATCACGAAGCCGCGCTTCACGCCGCCGCCGGCCAGGACGACACTGAAGACCTTGGGCCAGTGGTCGCGTCCGGCGTCCTTGTTGATCTTCGGCGTCCGGCCGAACTCGCTCGACACCATCACGAGCGTCCGGTTCAACAACCCGGTGCGGTCGAGATCCTTGATCAGGGCCGCGAACGCTTGGTCGAACGGGGGCATCGCGGCCCTCATACCGGCGGCGATGCCGGTGTGCATGTCCCAGCCGCCGAACTGAAGGGTCACCATCCGCACGCCCGCGCCGACCAGCCGACGCGCCATCAGCATCCGCTGACCGGCTGCATTCCGGCCGTATTCGTCGCGGATCGCCGCGGGTTCCGCACTGATGTTGAAGGCTTCGCGGGCTTTTTCGCTGCTGATCAGGCTGTAGGCCCGCTGATAGAACGTGTCCATCGCCGCGATGTTGTCGCTCTTCTCTTTGCGAGCGAAGTGGTCGTTCACCGCGTCAAGAACGTGCCGACGGGTCGCGAACCGGCTCTCGTCGATCCCGCCCGGCAGCGCCAGATCTTGGACCCGGAAATTGCCGTCGGCAGGGTCGCTCCCAAGACTGAAAGGGGAGAACGCCGAGCTGAGGTAACCCGTTCCGGCGTAAACGTTTGGGATGCTCGGGATGCAGACGTAGGGGGGCAAG
>JAYUFP010000585.1:0-4842 GCA_043738665.1 Isosphaeraceae bacterium | reverse complement strand
AGATTTCCTGCACTGGCGAATCATCGACGGGGTCGGCGTATTTGAGGTCGTCGCGCGGGAGCTGATCCACCCTCAAGTGGCTCAAGAATTGTCCAAGAAACTGCGAGGGCTGCTTGCGATCCGTTTTTCGAAGCGGATGATTCTGGTGTTCCGCCACACGAAGTTCATGTCGAGTTCCGCGTTCAGCGCGATCATCGAGTTCGCCAAAGCGGCCGCGCTCGCCGACGTACAGATCGCACTCTGCGAACTGACACCCGAAGTCAAAATCGGTGCGGACATCCTGCAACTCGGCCGGTTCATCCCGATTTTCGACGATGAAGCGAGTGCTCTGGCCTCATTCGCGTCGCCTCCCGCTCAATGATCACCCCTCCAAGACTCTCTGCAACTCGGCCAGGGTTGTTTCGTTTTCGAGGGGCCGAGATGACCGATGCCGGACGGTCAATGACCGAAGGAAGACTCAGGGGTCTGGGAAAAATCGCGGTCTCATTTCTTGGTCATTGACCATCGGGCGTCGGGCATTCCGAGAACTCCACGTCGAAAATGAAACCGCCCTGCAACTCGCCTTTCATCTGGCACCCGCGGCCTGTCTCGACTAGAACAGGTCGATGACAAAGACACCGGCCCGCCGCCCCGATCGAGCTTCGCCCTGGGAGTTTCTCCGCGATGTCACACCCCAATTCGTTCCCGATCAGGCGACTCTGCGCCCTCGTTGTCGTCGCGGCCGGGCTGACACCGACGGTCTCGGGCAAAGATTTTGTCCTCGACGGTCGGACGTTTCGCGTCCCTGCGGGGTTCGTCATCGAGCGGGTGGCCGGTCCGCCCCTCGTCGACCGACCGATCACGGCTGACTTCGACGAAGAAGGGCGGCTTTACGTCGCCGACAGCTCGGGCACCAACGAGCCGGTGGCGAAGCAACTGAGCGATCGGCCGCACCGAATTCTTCGGCTCGAAGATTCCGACGGCGACGGCACGTTCGACAAGCGGACGGTCTTCGCCGACAAGATGATGTTCCCCGAAGGAACGATGTGGCTCGACGGCTCGCTCTACGTCGCGGCCCCGCCGAGCATCTGGAAACTGACCGACACCGACGGTGACGGCGTGGCCGACAAACGCGTCGAATGGTTCCAGGGGAAGACGCTCACCGGCTGCGCCAACGACCTTCACGGCCCCTATCGGGGGCCTGACGGCTGGGTCTACTGGTGCAAAGGGGCGTTCGCCGAGCAGACCTACGAACGTCCCGGCAAGTCGCCGTTCGTGACCAAGGCCTCGCATATCTTCCGCTCCCGGCCCGACGGCTCGGGGATCGAACCGGTGATGACCGGCGGGATGGATAACCCTGTCGATGTCGTGTTCACTCCCGGCGGAGAGCGGATCTTCACGACCACCTTTCTTCAAAATCCCGGCGGGGGAAAACGCGACGGCCTGATTCACGCGATCTACGGCGGGATCTACGGCAAGGTTCACGAACCGATCTTCGCGCCTTCGCACCGCTGGACTGCGCCCGAAGTCATGCCCGTGCTCGCCCACCTTGGCCCCGCCGCGCCCGCGGGGCTGCACAGGCTGGAATCGTCGGGATGGGGGACTGATTATGCGGATAATATTTTCGCCTGTTGTTTCAACCTCCACAAGGTGACGCGACACGCCCTGAAGCCCGAGGGCGCGACTTTTTCGACCCGCGACGAGGATTTCGTCGTGGCCCCCGACCTCGACTTTCACCCCACCGACGTGATTGAAGACGCCGACGGCAGCCTCCTCGTCATCGACACGGGCGGCTGGTACAAGCTCTGTTGCCCGACCTCGCAACTCCCCAAACCCGACGTCCTGGGAGCGATCTACCGCGTCCGGAAAACGAGTTCGCCCGAGGTTGAAGACGCGCGGGGCTTGAAACTCGACTGGAAGGCATCCTCGGCAACCGAGCCGGCAAGACGGCTCGCCGACTCCCGCCCCGCCGTGCGACGACGTGCCGTCGCGGCGCTCGGGAAGGCCGGTGATAAGTCGATCCCCGCGCTCTTGGAAATCATCAAGTCCGGCTTGGTCAGTGGAAACCGCAAGTTCGTCCCCTCAGATTCCCGTGGACCGTCGATGCGGGTCGATGCGGTCTGGAGCGCCTGCGGAATCGATCACCCGGGCGCTCGTGAAGTCGCGCGGAAGGCTCTCATCGACCCGGACCCGACGGTCCGCCAAGCCGCCGCCCACGCCGCGAGCCTCTGGCGAGACAAGGAGGCGGTGACGGCTCTCGTTGGGATGTTGAAGTCGAGCGACACGGGGAACCGTCGCGTCGCCGCCGAAGGGCTCGGGAGGATCGGCGACCCCTTGGCGGTCCCAGCTTTGCTTGAAGCCGTCGACTCCGCGACAGACCGGGGACTCGAACATTCGTTGACGTATGCACTGATCGAAATCAACAACCCGGACGCCGTCCACAGGGCTACGGAATCTTCGAGGATCTCCGACCATTCTCGATTGGTCTCGCTCGTCGCCCTCGACCAGATGGACAAAGGGGGTCTCACCGCGGAACAGGTCGCCCCCTGGTTGACGTCGAAAAACGCCAGGGGAAGAGAAATCGGGTCGTGGGTCGCGGGCCGACATCCGGAATGGGCTGGCGCCCTCGCCGGATTTTTCCGCGAGCGCCTCGCGAGAACCGACCTGAGCGACTCCGAACGCTCTGAGCTAATTGGTCAACTCACGAAGTTCGTCGGCTCCGAACCGATCCGGATTCTCCTGAGTGAAACCCTCCGGAACGAGAAGGCTCCTCGCGAAACGCGAATCCTCGTCCTTCGTTCGATGGCGCAGACTCGCCTCAAGCCGGTGCCTACGGGCTGGGTCGAGTCTCTCGCGAACACGCTTGCCTCGGAAGACCAGCCACTCGTCAAGGAAGCCGTCACGGCGATCCAATCGCTCCCGATCGCGGCGGGAAAGGGCTCCGAAAAGCTCATCGACGCCTTGTTGACAGTCGCCCGAGAGGAGAAGGTGTCCCGGGATCTTCGCGTTGACGCCATGATGGCGGCACCCGGCGGTCTGAGTCGCGTCGAACCCAAGCTGTTCGCCTTGCTTTTGAAGGGAATCGACGAGTCGGCCGGGGTGTCCTCGCGAACGGCCTCGGCGACCGTGATCTCGAAGGCGACCCTTGACACGCCGCAATTGCTCGCGCTTGCGGATGCCATCAAGTCCGCGAGCCCCCTCGAAGTCGACCGCCTGCTGACCGCGTTTGAAAAGACGAAGGACGACGCCGTCGGGCTCAAACTCGTCGATGCTCTGAAGCAGTCATCGGCGATCGGATCGTTGCGGGTGGATATGCTCAAACCACGGCTGGACCGGTTCGGCCAGGAGGTTCGGAACAAGGCCGAAACGCTCTACGCGACCCTGAACGTGGACGCCGCCAAGCAAAAAGCCAGGCTGGAAGAGTTGCTCCCGCAGCTTGCGGGCGGAGACGTGCGTCGGGGACAGGTGGTCTTTCATAACTCGAAGGCCGCGTGTTTCTCTTGCCACGCGGTGGGATACGTGGGGGGAACCGTAGGCCCGGACTTGACCATGATCGGTAAGATCCGCGCCGAGCGCGATTTGCTCGAAGCGATCATTTATCCCAGCCTCAGCCTGGTGCGGAGCTACGAGCCGGTCACGATCGCCATGAAGTCGGGCAAGGTCATCAACGGCCTCTTGAAGAACGACTCTTCCGAGGAACTTCTTCTGGTCACCGGCGCGAACCAGGAAGAGCGCGTTTCGCGCGGCGAGATCGAGGAGATGCGTCCCGGGACCGTCTCGGTGATGCCCGCGGGACTCGACCAGCAGTTGACCCGGCAAGAACTCGCCGACTTGCTCGCGTTTTTGAAGTCGAGAAAATAGGGTCGTTCGTCGCGACGATCTCCGGTCGCATCAACGCAAAACGAGGGGCAAGGACGAATGTCATGAGCGACGTCGCCACGGGATCGCAACGCGGATGGCTGGTCTCGCTGGGGCTCAATCGGCCCGAGCTTCGGGCCTGGGCGATGTACGACTGGGCGAACTCGGCGATGGTCACCACGATCATCGCCGCGATCTTCCCGATCTTCTTCGTGAGGGTCGCCGGGGCAGGGATTTCCGACGATCCCGAGGTCTCGAAGACGCTCGCCCTGCAATACTTCACGCGAGCCAGCACGATCGGCATGGTGATCATCGCCGTGGTCTCACCGATCCTCGGGGCCCTGGCCGACGCGCGACCGATCAAGAAGGCGATTCTCGGCGGGTTCATGGCGATCGGCGTGATCGCGGTCGCCATGATGTACATGATCCGGACCGGCGATTGGCTCTTCGCCTCGATCCTTTTCGTGGTCGCGAATATCGGAGCGAACGGGAGCTTCGTGATGTACGACGCGCTCCTCCCCCACGTCGCCGACCCCGACGAGGTCGATCGCGTCTCGACCGCCGGTTACGCGCTCGGGTATCTCGGCGGAGGACTCCTCCTGATCTGCAACGCCCTCTGGATCATGAAGCCCGCGTGGTTCGGCCTCCCGTCAGGCCCTGGCCTGACGCCTTTGCAAGCGACCTTACCCACGCGACTGGCGTTCGTCTCCGTGGCCGTCTGGTGGGCGGTCTTCTCGATCCCGCTGTTCCGCAGAGTGCCGGAGCCTCCGGTCATCCGACCCTCGGCAACGCTCGCCGACGGCCGCCTGGCCAGGCACCCATTAGCCGATGCGTTCCATCGCCTCGGCGGGACGCTTCAAGAGTTCCGAAGGTTCAGGCAAGGCGGCCTGATGATGCTGGCCTTCTTGATCTACAACGACGGAATCGGGACAGTTTATCGGATGGCGACCGCTTACGGAGAGTCGATCCACATCGACAGCGGTTCGATGATCGCCGCACTCATCC
>JAYUFP010000584.1:0-4845 GCA_043738665.1 Isosphaeraceae bacterium | reverse complement strand
CCCTCGCGCCGATCTCAATTTATGAAGTCCACCTCGGGTCCTGGATGCGCGTCCCCGAGGAGGACAATCGCTGGATGACCTATCGCGAACTCGCGCCGAAGCTGGCCGAGTACGCGCTGGCGATGGGGTTCACGCACGTCGAATTCCTGCCGGTCGCCGAACACCCTTTTGACGGGTCTTGGGGTTACGAAGTCGTCGGCTATTTCGCGCCCACGAGCCGCTTCGGCAGCCCGGACGACTTTAAGTTTCTGGTCGATCACTTCCACCAGAAGGGCGTCGGAGTGATCCTCGACTGGGTCCCCGCGCACTTCCCGCGCGACGTTCACGGCCTTGGGATGTTCGACGGCACTCACCTCTACGAGCACGCCGACCCGCGTCGCGGCCTTCATCAGGATTGGGACACGTATATCTTTAATTACGGCAGGCCCGCCGTCGCCGCGTTCCTCGCGAGCAATGCGCTCTTCTGGTTCGACAAGTACCACGTCGATGGCCTTCGCATGGACGCCGTGGCCTCGATGCTCTACCTCGACTTTTCGAGGAAAAACGGCGAATGGCTCCCCAACGAATACGGCGGTCGCGAGAACCTGGAGGCGATCTCGCTCCTCCGACGCGTCAACGACCGGATTCATGAGGAATTCCCTGGGGTCCTCACTTTCGCCGAGGAATCCACCGCGTGGCCCAAGGTGACCAGCCCCACGAGCGCCGGCGGACTCGGGTTCGACGAGAAGTGGGACCTCGGCTGGATGCACGACACGCTCATTTACCTCGCGAACGACCCGATCGAACGCAAGAACCACCACAATTTGCTGACGTTCCGGATGCTTTATGCATTCTCGGAACGGTTCGTTCTCCCGCTCTCACACGACGAGGTCGTTCACGAGAAGGGGTCGCTGCTCAACAAGATGCCGGGAGACTCCTGGCAGAAGTTCGCCAACCTCCGGCTCCTGTTCGGCTGGATGTTCACCCAGCCCGGCCGGAAACTCCTCTTCATGGGAGGAGAGTTCGGTCAGTGGCGCGAGTGGGACCACGACCGAAGCATCGACTGGAACCTGGTCGACGACCCGCTCCACGCCGGGGTGAAGCGATGGGTCCGCGACCTCAACACGACCTACCGCGCCGAGCGTGCCCTCCACGAACTCGACGCCCACCCCGACGGGTTTTCCTGGGTGGATTGCAACGACGTGGCCCAGAGCGTGGTCTGCTACCTGAGGAAGGGTCGATCCACGGGAGATATGATCCTTGTCGTCTGCAATTTCACGCCGGTTCCCCGGATCAATTACCGGGTCGGCGTACCGCGCTCGGGGAGCTGGGATGAGATCCTGAATGGGAACGCAACAATCTACGGCGGAAACGGCCTGGGAAATGCCGGTGGGGTCGAGGCCACGCCGATGACCTGGCACGGGTTTCCGCAGTCGGTTGAATTGACTCTGCCGCCTCTGGCGATCGTGGTTTTTCGGTCGTCGGGGAGCGTCAAGATCCAGTAAACGTCCGGCGCGAATCGGGTAACGTAGGACTTCTTGAGGCGCTCGACCGAAGGACGACAATGGCTGACCTTCCGCCTGATCATACGGCCCGAATGACCCGCGCCAGTCTCGCCCTCGACGGACTCTCCGTCGGCGACGCATTTGGAGGTCAGTTCTTTAAGCCGCCCGATCAGTTAAGGCACTTACCCCCTGGTCCATGGCCCTATTCCGACGATACTGAAATGGCTCTGTCGGTCATTTCGATACTCGATCGACACGGCCGTATTGACTCCAAGGAGCTGGCGATTTCCTTCACCAAACGCTACCAGGCCGATCCTTACCGAGGCTACGGTTTGACGTTGCGGCGGGTGCTCGAAGACATCGCCGAGAATATCCCCTGGGAAGAAGCGGCCCGACGTGTTTACGGTGGGACAGGCTCGATGGGGAACGGTGGCGCAATGCGTGTCGCCCCGATCGGGGCTTATTTCGCCGAAGACCTTGCCGTGGTTATAGAACAAGCGAGGCTCTCTGCCTCGGTCACTCACGCCCATCCCGAGGGGCAGGCCGGCGCGATCGCAGTCGCGGTCGCGGCGGCATGGGCGTCGCGAAAGTCGACTTCAAGTCGCAATGGTCTTGATATGCTGGAATCCGTCTTCGAACACACGCCGGCCGGTGAAACCCGCTCGGGGATCGAGCGGGCGATGTCCCTCGGCTTTGGGGTGTCTATTGAGGCTGCCGTTGCTGTGCTCGGCAACGGCAGTCGGATTACGGCGCCCGATACGGTCCCCTTCGCGCTCTGGTGCGCTGCGAGTTGTCTCGACGATTATGCCGAGGCGCAGTGGGCATCAGCCGCGGCCGGAGGCGACAATGACACCAACGGCGCCATCGTGGGAGGGATCGTCGCTTTGGCGAACGGCCCCGATTCAATTCCTGAGTCCTGGCTGACGAGCCGAGAATCTTTAAAGTTATAATAAGAGGCGCTCCTATCCACAACCGGATACGGACAATTCTGCTGGGACTTCGTGATGCTCGATCAACAAACAACCCGCGAATACCGCTCCTTCAAAGGCCTCCCCGCGCTCGCCGGTCTTGCGACGATCGACGAGGCGACGCGCCCCGGCCTCGGAATCGAGCCGTGCGTCGCACGGCTGAAGCGGTATCACTATGCGTTCAAGCGTCTCCATGAGATTTTCAACGCAAGGATCACCGCCGAGCCGATCTACGAGCTGAAGACCGGCTTCTCCCACCACGCCTATCTCTGCGCAGAGCATGTCGAGGCCCTTCGAACTCGAGTCGGCGAGATGCGGGAGCCGCCTCTGGGCCTGGACGTGGTTCCCGATCCGGCGCTGGAGATTCTTTTCGACGAAATCCTCGCGGCTCCGACGACCGAGGCGTTGCTGCTCGGCCTCTATGAGATAGCACTCCCCGCAGTCGCCGCGGCGCTTTCTCGCCACAGACTCGACACGAATCCGCTCACCGACGCCCCCTCGATCCGGGTCTGCCGGTTCGCCGGGCTCGAAGTCGCCGACATGATCGCGTTCGGCTCCGCGTGCATTGAAAAGCTCGTTACATCGACGACCAAGGCGGATTTGCAACCGTGGTTGTCGCTGCTCGACGATTGCCTTGCCGGCGCGGGCGATCTCGACGGCGCTTCTTCTGCCTCGGGAAAATTGCCGTCGCGCCGATACTCGCAAACGCCCTATCAATACGACCCGGTCCCCCGTCGCGACGAACGATTTCAGGATCTCCATAACCAGGGGGTCAACCCCGAGGCGTTCCTCTACAACCCGACGTTCGACCCGAAGCCCAAAGCCTTGATGATGCTCTACAAACGGCTTCGCGAGGTTGACGTCCCCGAGATGATGGCCGGCATCATCCATCAGACCAAAGACCAGCCCTGGGGCTACTACCGCGACATGAGCAGGCAACTCTGGGACGAAGCGCGGCACGCCATGATGGGGGAGGTCGGGTTTATCGCGATCGGGGTCGACTGGACCAAGGCCAGGATCACGCATAACTGGTCGTTGCGGCTGAACACGGAATGCTCGCCGATCGAGCGGCACGCGGTGCTTTATTTCATCGAACAAGGGCTCATGCCCAAGACGGGCAAGCGCTACGAGTGGGAAGTGGGCGTCGCCTCGGGCATCCCGTTGATGGCGACGATCCAGGATTACGACTGGGCCGACGAGGTGCTTCACGCGGCGATCGGCCGGCAGTGGTACGTCCCCCAGTTCGGACACTGGAGAGAGGCCATCGACTTCGGCGACAAATGCTGGTCGAAGATCCTCAGCAACTGGTCGAGCGTCCGCGACCAAGGACTCACGCAGCACGAAAACTGGTGGCCGCGGATCTATCTTCAGGCGTGCAAAGCCTGGGACATCCCTCCCGACCCCACGGTCCTTGCCTACAATGAAACCTACGAAGCCCAGCGGCCCGACTTGAAGGCCGTTTCGGCGAGTGGCTGACCAAATCGGAACGAGGAGCCGGTCGATGGAACCGAAGAAGCCGACCGAGGATGAGTGGCGATCGAAGCTGACGCCCGAGCAGTATCACGTCCTACGTCGGAAGGGGACCGAGCGGGCGTTCACAGGACAATACTGGAACACCAAGACCCCCGGAACCTACCGCTGCGCAGGGTGTGGCGAGCCGCTTTTTACCTCGGAAACCAAGTTCGATTCGGGATCCGGATGGCCGAGCTTCACCGCCCCCGTTGAATCATCCGCAGTCGAGGAGCATCAGGACCGTAGCCTTGGCATGCTACGCGCCGAGGTGACGTGTCACAAATGCGGGGGCCACCTCGGCCATGTCTTCGACGACGGCCCGCAACCGACCGGGCTTCGCGACTGCATCAATTCGGTCTCGATCGATCTTGAGCCGAAAGGGGAAGGGTTCTGAACGAACTTGCGGGGAGATATCTCTATTCGAGCACCGAAACGGTGACCCGCCGCGTATGAGGTGCCGTCCGGTGCTCCCAGAGGTAGACCCCTTGCCAAGTCCCCAGGTCGCAGCGCCCTTTGGCGACGGGGATCGAGATGGAAGACTGCGTGAGGATCGAGCGGACGTGGGCCGGCATGTCGTCGGGGCCTTCATCGACGTGTCGGAACAAAGGGTCGCCGTCGGGGATCTCGCGCGCGAAGAAGCGTTCAAGGTCGCGGCGGACTTCCGGGTCGGCGTTCTCGCAGATGATCAGCGATGCACTCGTGTGGTGGACGAAGACGTTGCAGAGGCCACTTGCGATTTTCGCATCCTCGACGGCCTTCTGAACGGACGAGGTGATCTCATACGTCCCGCGACCCCGGGTTTTCACGCGGAACGTCTCGGTGTGGAACATGCTTGCTTCGCCTCCCTTTGAGAAGTCATCCAAATGGTGGAACGTCCGTAG
>JAYUFP010000583.1:0-4848 GCA_043738665.1 Isosphaeraceae bacterium | reverse complement strand
GAAAACGACTTCTGAGCGTCGATATCAGGGGTTACTGATAGGTTTTCGGGCCTTCTCAAGGGGGTCGAGGTGGAAGGTGCGCCTGGACCGTTTGAAAGCGGGAGCGAGCTCCGGCACTCCAAGGAATCGAAGGTCGGGAGATCCTCGCCCGGCGCGGTCTTTCCGCTTCCGCCGCGTTCATCCGCCGGAATCCGTTGGCGCACCCGGGAGGATTGCGAAGTCAAAAATCGGATTGACCGCGGAGCTCGCTGAGCGAGAGATGAAACAAGCTTGGCTCATGATGGATTGCAGGGTGGTGACCTGATCGACCGGCTCGGGCTCGTGGGGACAAGGTTTCAGGCCACCACCCCGGAATCCATCAAGAGCCACAAGATTAAGTTTAGCGAATTCGCTCTCGTTCTCATTCCGCTGTTGTCTCGGCGATCTCTGGGCTCAGTTTCCGTGCCCCATTTCGAGGACTTCTCGACTTTGCAACCGTCCCGCACGGCGATCCAGGGCTGTTTCGTTTTCGATGGACCGAGATGCCCGATGATTTGCGGTGTCATTTCTTGGTCATTGATCATCGGACATCGGGCATCCCGAGAACTCCCCGTCGAAAATGAAGCCGCCCTGCAGTACGATCCGTCGGGTCGTCGTCGGCCCGAGGATCGCCGGGTGTTGACTCGTGCCCCCGTTTGCGTGCGGGTTCTCGTCTTCGGAGTTCATTGATGCCAAGGATCGATGCGAACGGGCGCATGCTTTTTTTCGAGGAACTCGGCCAGGGAGTTCCGGTCGTTTTTGTCAGCGGTCTGGGGGGGGACCACCGTGCGTTCGCCGTCCCCGTGCGACGTGTCGCCAAAACTCGCCGGGCGATCGCGTTCGATAACCGCGACTCCGGGCGGAGCGACCGCGCGATCGCGGCTTATACCACGGTCGACCTTGCCGAAGACCTGGCGGGACTCATGAATTCGCTTCACCTCCCCCCGGCGCATGTCGTCGGCCAGTCTCTCGGCGGGTTGATCGTTCAGCAGCTTGCGATCCGTCATCCCGATCTCGTCCGCAGTTTGACACTCGTCTCCACCCACGCCGGATCCAACGCCTGGAGGAAGGCGGTGGTGGCGTCGTGGGTCGCTCTCAAGCGGGTCAGCGATCCCGCGGAGTTTACGCGCGCGACTTTGCCCTGGCTGGTCGCACCGGGGTTCTATGAGAATAGCGCCGCACAGGTCGAGGGGATGGTCCGGTTCGCGGAGCGGAATGAGTGGCCGCAGGACGCCGACGCCTTCGAACGCCAGGCCCTCGCCGCCTCCTACCACGAAGTTCGGCAGCGTCTCGGGGAGATCCGATCGCCCACGCTGGTCCTTTCGGGTGAGTTCGACCTCGTCAACCCGCCGGCGGTTTCGCGAGAACTCGCCGAAGGCATTCCGGGTGCCCGGTTCCAGGTCTTGCCGGGGGTTGGACATATCCCGCATGTCGAAAACGTGTTGCCGTTCATCGAAGCGTTGGAGAGGTTTTTTGACGAGGTCGAATGACCTCTGCTTGCGTCGCCGGTGTGTCTCCGATAGGCTCGCCGGATCATCGCCCGCCAAGCGGGCGAAAGTTTGAAATCAGTGGAGGCGGGCATGGCGACGGATGAAGAACTGAAGCGCGCTTATAAGGCGTTCAAGAAGCGGATCAAGCTGACCAGGCTTGATGACGAGTCGGGCCTTTCGCGAGGGGGCGGCAAAAAGACGGCGATCAGCGGAATCACTCCGCCTGCGGGATTTCCCGCGGGCATCTGGGAAGCACTGGTTTTGCAAGGAAAGCTCAAGAATGAAGGGTACGGGACCTATTCCCTTACCCAGGAAATCTGAGGCGGCTCAGAAGCCGATCGTGGACCACGTCGAACGCGCCCGCCGCCGTTTGCGGGCCGTGGCGTCGTTGTCGATGACCGCCATGCTGTCGGCCTCGTGGCCGCTCTGGATCGATGGGGGCGAGATCCCGCGCGTGCCGTTTCTGAGCGGTTTGCCGTCGCCGTCACCCGTCGTTTCATGGCTATTGTTTTTAACAACCCTCGGCGTCGTGGTCTTGGCCGGGTGGACCGAGACATGGCGACGCTGGTTCCTTCTCTCGCTGGCCTTGATCGTCGCGATGGTGCTCGGCGACCAGCACCGGTTTCAGCCCTGGGTTTACCACTATGTCGTTACATTGACACTACTGGGAACCTTACCGGGTGACCGGGGATTGAAGTTCGCGCGTTGGTGGTTCGTCTCGCTCTACATTCACTCGGGATTGTCGAAGCTCGACCGTTCGTTTTGCGACGAACTCGGTCCTGTTTTCCTGGATTCCGGATTGCGACTGATCGGGCTGAGTTTGGCGTCCATCCCGCAAAGCCTGAGGCCGGTCACCGCGCTTACGATGCCGCTGGGTGAAATCTTCGTCGGCACGATGCTTGCTTGCCAATCGACCCGACGAATCGGGCGTCTCGGAGCGGTTACGCTCCACGGGCTCTTGACGCTGATCCTCGGGCCGCTCGGACTTGGTCACAGTTTGCTCGTACAGGTCTGGAACGCGGTGATGGCGGTTGAGGTCTGTCTTGCGTTCGGCCCCGCACTCGCGAAGACGCCGGTCTCTCGCCTGGAGTTTCTTAAAACTTTCCCCGTCGTCGCCTTGTACTGGATCCTTGTGTTACTTCCGTTCACGGAACGCTGGGGGGGCTTTGACGCCTGGCCGTCGCACGCACTTTATGCAAGCCATATCGGTCGCATCTCCGTTCGGTTGCACGCGAGTGAACGGCAACTCTGGCCCCCGAGCGTTCGTCGTCACTTGCTCAGGGTCGATGAGGAATACGACGCACTCGACCTCAACGCCTGGAGCCGAGACCTCCGCGGGACGCCGGTTTACCCCCAGACGCGGGCGTGTCTTGGCTTGGCCGAAGGCTTGGCCGCGCGGTATGGTGACGACCTGTTGACCCGCGTCGTCCTTTTCGGACCCGCCGACCTCCTGGAAGGCAAAAGAAGCCGTGAGGAGATCACCGGACTCCCGGCGATCCGCCGCCGAGGCGATTCATTCCTCCAGAACGCCCACCCCGCCCCGAGCCCTCGACCGATTGGTCCTGACTTCTTCCCACTCCTTCAAGGACGACTCCGCCATGCGGTTGCCGAGGTCCAGCGGAATCCTGCTCCACCCGACTTCGCTCCCCAGTCCCTACGGTGTCGGCGACCTCGGCCCCGCGGCTTACGGGTTCCTCGATTTCCTCGTCGAGACCGGTCAGAGCTGGTGGCAGATCTTGCCGCTGGGTCCCACGGGATACGGCAATTCGCCCTATCAGTCGTACTCGTCCTACGCGGGGAACACGCTTTTCATCAGCCCCGACCGGCTTATCGACGACGGTTTGCTCAAGAAAGGCGATCTGGCCGATTATCCCGCCCTGCCGGACGACCGCGTGGACTTCGACCTGGTCATCCCTGCCAAGGAAGCCCTGTTCCGCAAGGCCTTTTCGCGATTTGACGCCAGGACGCCGGGTTTCGCCGAGTTCATCGCGGAGAACGCCATCTGGCTCGACGACTTCGCACTATTCATGGCGCTCAAGGAAGCCCACGCGGGAGCCCCCTGGTACGAATGGAAGCCGAGGCTGGTCACTCGCGACGAGAAGACCTTGACACGCTGGCGAGAAAAGCTTGCCGACACGATTCGCTATTTTCAGTTCACCCAGTACATCTTTGATCGACAGTGGCGAGCCCTTCGCGCGGCCTGCCGGGAAAGAGGCGTGAGCTTTCTCGGGGACTTACCGATCTTCGTTGCGCAAGACAGCGCGGACGTCTGGGGGCGTCCCGACCTGTTCTGGCTCGACGAAGCCGGAAAGCCGACTTTCGTCGCCGGGGTGCCGCCGGATTACTTCGCCGCGACCGGGCAGCTCTGGGGGAATCCGCTGTATCGGTGGGAGGTCCACGCTCTCGAGAAGTTCGCGTGGTGGATCGCGCGCTTGAAGTCGTCCTTGAAGCGGACGGACCTGGTCCGCCTCGATCATTTTCGGGGATTTGAGGCATACTGGGAGGTTCCCGCGGGGTCGCCGACCGCCGAGACCGGGCGCTGGGCCTTGGGCCCGGGAACCGCGTTTCTGGAGGCGGTCCGCGACGCACTCGGCGGCTTGCCCCTTGTGGCCGAAGACCTCGGTGACATCACGGTGGAAGTGCTGGCGCTGCGCGACCGGTTCACGCTCCCCGGCATGCGCGTCCTCCAGTTCGGCTTTCAGCACGACCCGGGAACCGAATTCCATCTCCCTTACAGCTTCGTGAACCACTGCGTCGCCTACACGGGGACGCACGATAATGACACGACGGTCGGGTGGTTCTCGACCCCGCCGCGCGGGTCGGCGGAGGAGCGGGCCCATCGCGAGTCGCAACTCGAATTCGCCTACGACGTGCTCGGGTCCGATGGCGTCGAGGTGCATTGGGACGTGATCCGCGCGGCGCTAGGCTCCGTGGCCGACACCGTGATGATCCCTCTTCAGGATGTGCTCGGGCTCGGGAGCGCGGCAAGGATGAATCGACCGGGCATTCCTTGGGGAAACTGGGGATGGCGGTTCCGTCCCGGTCAGATCCGCCCTC
Source organism: Isosphaeraceae bacterium (assembly GCA_043738665.1). Lineage (GTDB taxonomy): Bacteria > Planctomycetota > Planctomycetia > Isosphaerales > Isosphaeraceae > JAYUFP01. The sequence goes on along the minus strand of JAYUFP010000583.1, from coordinate 283 downwards.
AGACCCGCAATCGCATCAAATCGATGACCGAAGTCTTCGGCAGGGCGAACCCGGTGAGCGCCCTCATCGACTCCTGCCCCGCGCCAGCGGTCGGAACGGCCGAGGACTTGTCCGTCGCGGCGAACTCCACCCCTGCTGCGCCGGATTCGGGGGACGAAAAATCGCAAAAGAAGGTGAAAAAGCCGTCGGGCGCTCGTGCAAAACCTTGAGTGTTTCGAGTCCGAGCACTCCCGTGCGACGATGTCAGAAAGCAACACATCACCTCGAGTTTTTTTTCCTTTAC